>NZ_VCHT01000023.1:0-67075 GCF_005862215.1 Rhizobium sp. MHM7A | reverse complement strand
GTGGGGGCAGGTTTCTTCAACATGTCCCAGTGAATCATAAACCCCTGGACGGTGCCAGGGGTTTGTCAGCAGTCTGAGGATGCGGGCTTTGCCCGCATCCTCTTTTCGGGCGCTCGACGTTCCTCAAATCCTTAAAGATGACGGACCCTTGAGCTCTCAGGCTGCTGCGCTTGATCCCCATGCGCCGTTCTCAGGCGATCTCTTCAAGACGACGGCCGATCAACAGCGCCCGGCAGGTTTCTCACAGGCTCTGGCCGAATCTGCGGGCCATGAGCGTATCGCGCCGAGGCAACTCTCGAATTGTTTGTCCATCGTTCTCCGCTTGGGAATGATCAGTGCATCACTCCCTACGAGTTTCCCTACCGGGGCGAACGCTCCTGCCAGATCGGAAGCTACTTGTCGGCCGTCGTGAGTGTGCGCCGCAGTTGGGAGCTTGGGTTACCTCTCGTCGGCTGCTACGCAAGGGTTGTCCGTCCTTCATCGCGTCAGACCTGTACTCCGCTGCACAAACTGATAGAAAGTGCGCCCGCGGAATTCGAAGAAACTGTCCGTTGCCGGACGCGGTCGGCAGCGGTGGAACTAGAAAACGGATGCACGTTTTCCGGCTGCCAAAAGGAGCCTTAATCGACATGAACATGGTCTCGAAGATTGCGAAACCCCCAGTTGCCCCGTCCGTTGGCGCTCTGCTTGCAGAAGCTCGCCTGGCTCGCGGCTATTCGCTGGACGACGTCGCAGAAACCACTGGTCTGACTGTGGCAGAGGTGACGGCTCTGGAGAATGACGCGGATTTCGACGCGTCGAGGATCCGAAGGACTGCATCCGCACTGGGGATTCTAGAAAAGATATGCGATGCGCCGCGCTGACATCGTTGAACAGCTTTTTCCACGGCTCTACTTCTCAAGGAAGGTGGGTGCAGCAACTCACGGGTCGCGCTTCAATGGGAAGCTGTTCAACTCGGGCACAGTTTTCAAGAGTAGGGCAGGGAACCTCGGCTGTGATGTTCGACAACCAGCTGACTCTTCAAGGGGAATGACGTGGCTGGCGCAGTTCTTCCGCTCGCAAATTAGGCATCATCGCGTGCAGCTCGATTCCAAGGTTCAGCAGTCTCTTGGGAAACTTCGTGGGAATCCGCTGTATGATCTCGTTGGGTGTTTTGCATCGGTTTGACGCCCATCGAAAACTCAACACGCGGTTCACCCCGGGTGGCTTGCCCAATAGACGCTAGACGATCAACCGGAAGGACAAATAAAACATGCAACTGAGCCCCCCGCCGAGTCAGCGCTCAACGCTATTGGCAATACACCGGTCATACGCCTGCGTCGCGTCGTACCGGACGGGAGCGCTTAAGTCTTTGTGAAGCTCGAGTATTTCAACCCGACAGGCTCGTATAAAGACCGCATGGCAAAATCCATCATAGAAGAGGCTGAGCGCCGCGGAGATTTGAAGCCAGGAATGACAGTAGTCGAGGCGAGTGGGGGAAGCACTGGGTCCTCGCTCGCCTTCATTTGCGCAGTGAAAGGCTATCATTTCATTGTGGCTTCTTCCAACGCCTTTGCCATGGAGAAGTTGCGTACCATGCGCAGCTTTGGCGCAACCGTTGATCTGATCCACAGCCCGTCCGGCGAAATCTCGGCCGATCTGATTCCGTCTATGATCCGTCACGCCCAGGAGGTCTCCAACCGGTCGGACTGCTATTATTCGGACCAGTTTAACAACCGTGACGCCTTGATTGGCTATGAGGAAATCGGCCATGAGTTGGTCAAACAATTTCCAGACGGTATCGACGCCTTCTGTGGCGCAGTTGGTGTGGCCGGAATGACAATGGGCGTGGCAAGGATTCTGAAGTCGCGCTCAGCGACGGTTCGGATCGTGGTTCTGGAGCCGGCCTCTTCACCCGTCATATCGAAAGGTTGGGCCGGAACCCACCACGTCGAGGGGATAGGGGTAGGCTTCGTTCCGCCTTTGCTCAATCAAGATCTCTATGACGAAGCGCGCAGCATTCCGGAAGAGGAAGCACGCGCTATGTGTCACCAATTAGCACGGGAGGAAGGATTGCTGGTCGGTACGTCCGCGGGCCTCAACGTCACTGCGGCGATTCGTTTGGCCAAGGAGTTGGGGCAGGGTAAGACGGTCGTCACGGTCGCGAGCGACACCGGTCTAAAGTACATGAACGGGAAGCTTTTTGCCGATGCCTGACAACGGTCGAGCGACGGCCGGGACGACGCTGGACCTTCGGTTGAATTGGAACCTGCGCGACAAAACGCCCCGGCCCCTAGGCAAACGCGCCCCTCGTTGTATCGGTGGCGCAGTTTTTTGGAGCATCCTGTCAACGGGGCAGGGAAGGTTCATGATCGTGCCCACGAGTAAATTTCACATTCCGTCCAGGCTCTGCCACGACGATCGCCAATCTAAACGGCGTCAAAGTCCAAGCCTGGCTTGCCCACCTTCTTGCCTGCGTTGCCGATGTGTCCGTCAGAAAGCTGATCAACTGCTTCGGTCGAACTGGTAATCGACTGAATTGAACTCTTAGGCGGCATAGTCTGCGGCCCTGACGACGGCTTACGGCCTAACATTGTCGCATGAGTGATTTTTACTCCGACCCCGACGCAGGAGCCACCCTGTTGCCGCGACACTAAGGGATGCCGGCGCTGTCGAGAGGTAACGGACCGTTGGATTTATGGGGCGCATCGCGAAAGATGTCCGGATGACGCCAATTGCGGGAAGAGCGAGTAACGCGCAGAACCGTTGCTTCATACGTAGCCATGTCGGGAATCACTACCTCGAGCAAGAAATCATGGTCTCCCGAGACGAGGTGACATGCTATTACTTCGGGCATGGAGAGGACGGCCTCTCAGAAGGAGTCAGCGTTGT
Source organism: Rhizobium sp. MHM7A (assembly GCF_005862215.1). Classification (NCBI taxonomy): domain Bacteria; kingdom Pseudomonadati; phylum Pseudomonadota; class Alphaproteobacteria; order Hyphomicrobiales; family Rhizobiaceae; genus Rhizobium; species Rhizobium sp. MHM7A. The sequence goes on along the minus strand of NZ_VCHT01000023.1, from coordinate 64,204 downwards.
CGTGTGAGTGTCGTGCGGCGTGACGGGATATCCTCTCTCCAATTTGGGTAGGCCGGCACGGATGACCGCGGACGATCAAGACCGCCAGCCTTTTCCTCAGGCGCTCTAATCTGTTGCGGGACCGCCGAAGGCGTAATCCGAAGTATTTTGGCCGCCCGCTCAAAGCTTGCGCTGCGAAGGAGTGCGACGAGTGCCTCAAGTTGAAATCGATCTAACGTCGTCAATCTGCCTTATGCCAATTAAGGAAATCTCATTTGTTCGCGCCCAATTCCCGTCTTAGACAATGAACACCCAAGACAGCATATTGATAGGCAAAGGAGACCGCTAAAATGACTATTGTGTCGCGAGACAAGTTCGAAATGCTGTCGAACATGACGCCCTCGCTCGAAGACGGCGAGTATGTGTTCTGCTCGATACCCAATCATGGGAGCAAAGTCCACAATCTGAATCCGATTGGGACATTTCACGAAAGAGAAGGTTTGACAGTCATCCTTGAGAAAGGAGAGGCGCACGAAGCGGGGTTCGAAACTTCACTTGCGATGCGCCAGATCACCCTCAATGTGAATTCTGCGCTCGATGGCGTCGGCCTTACGGCGGGCGTTGCTGCCTGTCTCGCAGAAGCTGGCATACCGTGCAACATGGTGGCAGCATATCACCACGACCACATCTTTGTTCCGGCGGGCCTAGCTGATCGAGCATTGCATCTGCTGGAAACGCTGCAACGCGAGTCCGCGCGGGCGAGGCGCAAATGTTGACGAACAGTATTACCCGCACATAGCCGGCGAAGCTTTACTAACTTCGCGGGCAAGCGGCAGCACGAGCAGACCTGAGCGTTCCTCGCTGAGGCTCCATCGCGATCAACCGAGAAGCTGCGAAGATCGTCGATACGGGCGATCACTGTTTTGGCGAAAACCGTTCGCAATCGCCTGACGTGGGCAACACATCGAGTTTTTAAAGGGAGCATGACAATGGAGTCGGCCGAGTTAGGGCACTCCACGATCGTTGGAATACGGTTAATGTAGAGATGTGCGATCAAATTTGCGGATGCCAACTGATCGAGGTCACGCGGATCAATGATATCTACTCAGGTTCTCTACAAAGCGGGAGTTTGGGCATCCCAACACCAACTCGCTTAATCGCCCTTCCGCACGTCAATCTTCCCATCCACCATGATCTTCAGCGCTCGGATCATGCCGGCGAGGTTGAGCAGAACACCCTCGACCTGTCAATGTTCGCCAGAAGGCCGGGGTGTTTGCCGGGTTCCTCGCGGCCTGCATCGGTCTTACCGAGGTTACCGAATTGCTTTAAATATTGCGCGTTATTAAGTGAACATTGTGGCCGAATGCCGCGATAATGCGACACTGGCACCGACAATCCGCGGGCGGTCGCACCGAAAGTCAGCGCTCGGCGGTGCGCCTCTTGATAAACAGACAAACGATCAAGATGCTGCAGGGGGTGGCCCGGACTGCCGCATCGATTTCCTCCGCTCAGAACGCGATGTAGTCAACAAGAATCAGCCACAATGAAGCGGCGCCAACGGAACTATATCCCGACGGCTGCGATTCTATCGTTTTGTCACAGTTGCGTCCATAAGTGGTTCTCTGCGACTGGAGCCGCGTTTGAGCCGAATACTTAAAAAGGATAGACCGAATGGACTGCAGTCGTTATCTGAAAGGCTTGTTGCGAAACTGAAGACATCGCTGAAAAATTGCCACAGACACCCGAGGCTTCCTAAAGTGAAAAAAGTGCAGCGCAGCTTTGCCGTCGAGTACAAATCAGGTCGGCGAAAACTCAATTCTAAACCGAATTCGATTTGGGGAGACACCGATCTCAAGTCCGTTGCTCAAGATCTGCAGGACGAGGCAATGCCATTTATGTCATTAACTCCTCAGGCAAGAAGCAGCGAGATGCTTGTATCCGGAGAAGAACAGGCCGGGTCGTTATTGACACTGCCGATCGAGCAGGAGACAAATGCATCGGCTTTACAGGAGACCATAATGGCCGACGAAAACGATACGATGACCAATGCTGAAACGCCGGCCGCCGTGGCGCCCGATGCACCGAAGAAGGTGCGCAAACCTCGCGCCAAGAAAGCGGTGCCTGAAACGGCCGCAGCCGTCGTTTCCGTGCAACCGGCAGCGACTGCGAGTGCCGCAGCTGTCAAGCAGAAGAGAGGACGCAGGCCAAAGTCTGACGAAGGTACGGTGAGTGCCAAGCGTGCGCCCGTCAAACGCGCTCCGAAGGCTATCCAAATAGCGGCTGCACCGCCGGTGGCGGCAGTTGATGAGATCGCGGATCTTCTGCAGCTCGAAGAGGAAAACCAGAGGCTGCGCAAGCTGCTGGCGGAGAAGCTCCGTGCTGAAAATGCCGATCTTCGAAAGCGACTCAACCTCGGTTGATTGGCAGCAGACGGCCAAGTGCTGGCCGCATTCTCATGCTTATTGAAGTGTACTTTTTGGCGGCGGTTCGTTCTGCCGCCAACGCTTTTGCTCGCGGTATGCATACCGGAGTAGAATTCGAGGTCGAATAAAATGGCGTCTCCTTGGAAACTTCTTGCCCGGCTGGTGTCCCCGCGACGGCAGCAGAGGCAAGAACACGGCTCGACCGATGACGTGAAGCCGGACGTATTGGCCATCGCCAAGCCGACTGAAACAGCAGACAACAACGAGTTGGACGGCGCAGACCGTCCGGCGGACGAAAAGCCAGTTCTTCACGGTCATTCCGCGGCGGTTCCGGCGGACCCGGATCATTCCGAGGAAACGGCAAGCGTTGTTGATGACACGACAGATGTCGAAAGCGCGAGGCCTATGGAAGCGTCGGACCCGGTTTTGACCGACGAGGCCGATACAGACGCGCATGCCGCACCAAAAGCCTTTCGAGTTGGCGAAGGTCAAACGCGAAAGCGCGGCATGCGGGGCATGAAAGCGAAAACGATTGCAGTCGTTATCCCACCTGCTCCAAGCGCTCTCACCGCTTTTGACGATGCAATCAATCTCGACGAAGAAATCAGGCTTCTGCGGGACCAGTTGGCGCGCAAGCTTCAAATGCAAAATGCACAATTGAAGAGGATGCTGGAGCGGTTCGAACGCTGAAGCTGTCATAAACCCATTCTCCGGACCTTGGGTATGAGCATCGTGTCAAACGCCGTTCCCTAAGCTTGGCCAAAAACGAACTTGGCGCCTCGTCGGGCAACAAATTGAAGGCACTGCGCCCATACTCGAGTTCCGGCTAATCAGCATTAGGAGTGTCGGTTCGGAGCCATCAAGACCAATTAGTCCGCGCCCCGAAAGTTGGATGGAGTCACACGGCTGGATTGATGGAAATACAGATCCGTTTCTGCGTCGCGTACAATCCAATGGAAGCTGCCGCCGTCGCCTGGGTAGGGATTTTGACGCCGGCAAGACTTATCGATCGAACAATGCGCATTTTGCGCCGGAGCGGACGATCAGCGCGCCGCTGCTGCAGCTTGCTCTATTGGCAGCCGTGACTCCGCTAATAAGCGCCGCAAAGTCGCCATGCCACGTTTCCGAAACAGTTTCGCAAACCTCGGCCGTGATTTCGCAGCCGACGGCGCTCCCGCGAGGAGAGGGACAGGCTAGAGGGGGCTGCATCCCGCTTCCAGCCCGGTTACTGCACCCCAACAGTCGGATCGATGAGTTATTGCCCTGGGCATATCGCACGGATAGAATGCTCCGATAAAATCGACAGCGATTGGATATGCAGTGACAGAGCAGAGTATCTCATGGGAGCAGGATGGAATCGACTCCGGCTGGTTCTTCGAAGGATGTCGGCTCAGTGAGGAGCAGTTCCAGTTATCATCCCGGAGGCTGGTGGTTCCTTCCGAAGTGGTTACCTGACACCGAAGAAAACGATGTCGGCCCCTTCAAAACCAAGGCTGCGGCGATGGCACAGGCAGAGGCTCTAACTGCTCGCCAGCTCGCAACGTAGCACTAAGCTCAACCTCCCTTTGCCCTGGCCCCAGAACAGCGCTCTAATGTCCGTTGTCAATGCTTTAGGCGCGAGGAACCGACCGCCCAAACGAACGGCTGTTCATGATGATGATCGCGTATGGGTGGAGGCGGAACTCAAGGACGTCGGTGATCAAGCTCTGATGCGCGGATTGGCTACCGCATTCCCGATAGTGCGTCCGGGGCTGCTCCGATCTTACTGCGGGCGTCGGTCAAATGCCGGCCACAAAGCGTCTGACGGGTGTTCCCCTGCCGTTGTTCCGCCCCCGCCCATGAGCGAGGTGCAAGTTCGATGTGGCGATCTATGATCTGATCGCCTGCGCCTCCCTTGCAACAGCCCACATGAAGCCGGTCAACTCACGGGCAATGGCGGTACAAACCACCGTCGTTCGCTTTCCGCGTCCGGTCAACATTCGATAACGAGCCGTCAACCGGGTCTGAGCCTTCCATGCTATTTCCCGCACTTTCGGCGGCGCTTGCTCCAGACGGTACAGCTTCCTCGCGCCGACCTTCGGCGGATGGCGATAAGTCCAGGCGCTCTCGACCAACATGTGTCGAACCCGGCCGTTGCCAGCCTTGGTAATCGCACCTCGTCGAACCGTTTCACCCGTTGATCGCTCGCCAGGTACCAGGCCGAGATAGCCCATCAGTTGGCGCGGGCTTTCAAATCGGCTCACGTCGCCGACCTCCGTGGCAAAGGTGACGGCCACGATCAGATCGACCCCTCTTAGCGTCTGTAGAGCTCGGACGACCGGCGCAAGAGACCAGTTCGGTACGAATTCCTCGATGACCTTCTCCAGTCGTTCGACGCGCTCCTTCGAGACGCGCACCGCCTCGACCATTTCCTGCAAAGCGATCTGATGAGCGGGGTGATCGAACTGTTGCTCCTGCAGCCAGCACAGATATCGCATCGTCCAGCCCTTCTTGCGTGGATAGATGCGACCATGCTTGAGCATGAAGGCGCTGATCTGTTGTCGGTGAACCCGCAACGTCTCGACTGCAGCAGCCCGGGCGCGAACGAGGTCTCGCATCGCCTCATGACCCTCATCGGGAACCCACACCGCTGTGAGCTCGCCGGCCCTCAATAGCCGGGCGAGCGCGAGTGCATCTCGACGGTTTGTCTTCACCCTGTCGCCTGGCTTCCTTGGATTCAATGACGGAACGACAACCATGCATTCATGGCCAAGGGATTGGATCAGCCGATGCAGGCCGTAACCGGTTGGGCCAGCTTCGTAGCAGAAATGTACACGATCAAACTTCGCGGCTATTCGCTGGATAATGCGGCGCATGCTGGCATAGGATGCATCAACCTCGCCCAAATAGCGGACCTCTCCTTCCCGGCCAGATTCGGCAACAGCAATCGCATTCTTCAGCTTGGCGACATCGATTCCGACAAAAGCTTCTCTATAATCTGCCACGGCTCGTCCTCCTGTGATGAGGATCGGCTCGGCCTGTCCGAGCAACCCTCGGAAAACCAGTGTAGGGCGAGCCACCTCAGGCGCGAAGACGGACATACGGCCTTACTTTATAGCTGCGGCGTCGTCCCGTCTTTCTGTCCTCTCGTTGATGTGGATCAAGGAGCAATTTGCGGCTTCGTGACAGTCCTGGCGAGAAAGACGGCCGCGACGCGGTCGTCGGCGCATTGAGGACGACATCATGAATTACACAACGGAAACGATGGTGATCGCGGTCGCGGCGTTTCTAGCGCTGCTAGGAGCCGCATTCGCACATGATCATCTCTTTGCGGTCCATATGGGCATACTTTGCCTCTGCCTCGTTATGGGGGCTGTGCTGATGGTCAGGAAGGTTGACTTTTCGCCGGCAGGCCAACAGCGCAAAGTCGATAAGTCCGGCTATTTCGACGAGGTGATCCGGTATGGCCTGATCGCCACGGTATTCTGGGGCGTGGTCGGCTTCCTGGTTGGCGTGGTCATTGCGCTGCAGCTGGCCTTTCCCGACCTCAACATCGCCCCTTATCTCAATTTCGGGAGGCTGCGGCCCGTTCACACGTCGGCGGTCATCTTCGCCTTCGGCGGCAACGCGCTGATCATGACGTCGTTCTACGTGGTGCAACGCACCTGTCGCGCGCGTCTTTTCGGCGGGAGCCTCGCCTGGTTCGTATTCTGGGGCTACCAGCTTTTTATCGTGCTGGCTGCGACCGGATACGTTCTTGGAATCACCCAGGCCCGTGAATATGCCGAACCCGAGTGGTACGTCGACCTCTGGCTGACGATCGTTTGGGTCGCCTATCTCGCCGTGTATCTTGGAACGATCCTGAAGCGCAAAGAGCCGCACATCTACGTGGCAAACTGGTTCTATCTTGCCTTCATCGTCACCATCGCCATGCTGCACGTGGTCAACAACCTGGCGGTTCCGGCCTCGTTCCTTGGCTCCAAGAGCTATTCTGTCTTCTCGGGCGTTCAGGACGCGCTGACCCAATGGTGGTACGGCCACAACGCCGTCGGCTTCTTCCTCACCGCCGGCTTCCTGGGCATGATGTACTATTTCGTGCCGAAGCAGGCCAACCGACCCGTCTATTCATACCGGCTTTCGATCATCCACTTCTGGGCGCTGATCTTCATGTACATCTGGGCCGGTCCGCATCATCTGCATTACACGGCATTGCCCGACTGGGCCCAGACGCTCGGCATGGTTTTCTCGATCATGCTCTGGATGCCCTCCTGGGGCGGCATGATCAACGGTCTCATGACCCTTTCGGGCGCCTGGGACAAAATTCGCACGGATCCGATCATCCGTATGATGATCGTCGCCATCGCCTTTTACGGGATGTCGACCTTCGAAGGCCCGATGATGTCGGTGAAAACCGTCAATTCGCTCAGCCACTATACCGAATGGACGATCGGTCACGTGCATTCCGGCGCTCTCGGCTGGGTGGGAATGATCACCTTCGGGGCGATCTACTATCTGACGCCGAAGCTCTGGGGACGCGAGCGTCTCTACAGCCTGCGGATGGTCAACTGGCACTTCTGGTTCGCAACCCTCGGGATCGTCGTCTACGCCGCCGTGCTTTGGGTTGCCGGCATCCAGCAGGGGCTCATGTGGCGCGAGTACAATTCCCAAGGCTTCCTCGTCTATTCCTTCGCGGAGACGGTCGCGGCGATGTTCCCCTACTACGTGCTACGCGCCGTGGGCGGAACGCTTTACCTGGCGGGCGGCCTCGTCATGGCCTGTAACGTGTTCATGACGATCCGCGGCCACCAGCGCGACGAAGCTGCAATCCCGACCACTTTCGTACCCCAGGCACAGCCTGCCGAATGAGGTGAGACATGGCATCGATATTGGATAAACATAAGATCCTCGAGAAAAACGCGACGCTTCTTCTGGTCGGCTCGCTGCTCGTCGTCAGCATCGGCGGCATCGTTGAAATCGCACCGCTGTTCTACCTGCAGAACACGATCGAAAAAGTGGAAGGAATGCGTCCTTACACGCCGCTGGAGCTCGCAGGACGCAACGTCTACATCCGTGAAGGCTGCTATCTCTGCCATAGCCAGATGATCAGGCCTTTCCGTGATGAAGTCGAACGCTACGGCCATTATTCACTGGCCGCAGAATCCATGTACGACCATCCGTTCCAGTGGGGATCAAAACGTACGGGGCCGGATTTGGCCCGTGTCGGCGGACGTTACTCGAACGAATGGCATGTCCAGCATCTCGCGGACCCCCGGGCAGTCGTGCCGGAATCGATCATGCCAAGCTACGCCTTCCTCAAGGAGCAGGAAGTGACGGTCAAGGATGTCGTAATGGACCTCAAGGCCAACGAGGACGTCGGCGTGCCCTACAGCGACGACATGCTGGCGAATGCGGAAGCCGACATGAGGGCTCAGGCCGATCCGAACGCGGACACGACGGCCCTGCTCGAACGCTATCCGAAGGCGAAGGTCGGCGATTTCGACGGCGACCCGGCCAGGCTGACCGAAATGGACGCGCTCGTCTCCTACCTGCAGATGCTCGGAACGCTGGTCGATTTCTCGACCTATGACGACGCGACCGGCTACCGTTGAGGTGATCCATGGAAACCTACACAGCAATGAGACACTTCGCCGACAGCTGGGGCCTCCTGGCAATGACGGCATTCTTCGTCGGCGCGGTTGTGTTCACCCTTCGCCCAGGCAGCAAGCAGACGGCGAAAGAGGCCGCCGATATTCCCTTGAAGGATGATTGAGATGTCGGAAAAACACATCGATGAATTTAGCGGCGTCGAAACGACCGGACATGAATGGGACGGCATCCGCGAACTCAACAATCCGATGCCCCGCTGGTGGGTGTGGACCTTCTACGCCACCATTGTCTGGGCGTTGGGCTATGCGATCGCATATCCCGCGATCCCGATGATTACCGACGCCACGAAGGGTATGCTGGGCTTTTCCAGCCGCGCCGAGCTGCGGCAGAACCTGGATCAGGCCAAAGCATCGCAGACGGCGCTTCATGATCTGATCGCCGCCAAGACGGTGGACGAGATCGATTCCGCTTCTGCCCTTCGCGAATTCGCGATCGCCGGCGGCGCATCTGCATTCAAGGTGAACTGCGCGCCATGCCATGGCTCGGGAGCAAGCGGCGGCCCGGGATTTCCGAACCTCAACGACGACGATTGGCTGTGGGGCGGAGACCTGGATGCCATCCAGGCGACGATCGCGCATGGGATTCGCTTCGACGGGGATGCGGACACTCATGCTTCCGAGATGCCGCCCTTTACCGATGTTCTGGATCCCCTCCAGACAAGACAGGTCGCGGCTTACGTCTGGGGACTGACCAATACACCGTCGGACCCCGGTCTCGCAGAGGCCGGAAAACAGGTCTTCCTCGATAACTGTGCCGCATGTCACGGCGACGACGCCAAAGGAAAGGCCGACATGGGCGCGCCGGATCTCGCCGATGCGATCTGGCTGAAGGCACGCGGCGAGGATGCGATCATGCGCCAGGTAGCCGCTCCCAAACACGGCGTCATGCCTGCTTGGGCAGGGCGTCTCGGCGACACGACGGTCAAGGAACTGACGATCTTCGTCCATTCGCTCGGCGGCGGAACCTAAGGAGGATGCCATGTCAGATCATGACCACAATCCAATCCTCGGCCTCTACGGCACGCCGCGCGCCGACATCCGATCGCGTATATCGGAACGCGCTGGGACGATGCCCCCATTATACGATCAGGACGATCCGGCAAAGATCGGCAGTTCGATCGTCAGTTTGACCCGCCTCAAAAACCACCAGCAGACAAGCCGTTAACCGTAATTTTGTCGAGGACGTCCCAGCTGTGGTTGTTCCCCGCAGCTCAGGGCCACGCCTCTCCGGAGGCGTGGCGTTTCGCTTCGCGGGAAGGCCCTCGCTCTTGATCTGCATCAAGGACGGTTGCGCGGCAGATGGGACAACGGCAGGTGAAATCGGATAGGTCCTATGAACCTCTACACTGCATCAGATCCCGAAAACATCAAAAGGCTCAGTGTCAAGCCGGTCAATGCCCGTCGCAATCGACAGCCTCTCTACGCACCTCGAAAGAAGGTTTTTCCCAGGCGTACAGAGGGACGTTTCCGTCGGTTCAAGTGGATCGTGATGCTGATCACCCTCGGCATCTACTATCTCGCGCCATGGATTCGCTGGGATCGCGGTCCTTACGCGCCTGACCAGGCAATCCTCATCGACCTGTCTTCACGGCGCTTTTTCTTTTTCTTCATCGAAATCTGGCCCCAGGAATTTTATTATGTGGCGGGTCTGCTCGTCATGGCGGGGTTCGGCCTGTTTCTCGTCACTTCCGCGGTTGGCCGCGCATGGTGCGGTTACGCTTGTCCGCAGACCGTCTGGGTTGATCTTTTTCTCGTCGTCGAACGTGCGATCGAAGGCGATCGACACGCGCGAATGAAGCTTGATGCTGGTCCCATGAGCTTTGCCAAGCTGAGGAAGCGTGTGGTCAAACATTCGATCTGGCTGCTGATCGGCGTCGTCACGGGCGGAGCGTGGATCTCTTATTTTTCCGACGCGCCGAGCCTGCTTGTTTCACTATTCACCGGCCGCGCGCCTGCAGCCGCCTACACCACCGTCGCCATCCTTGCTGCAACGACCTATGTGCTCGGCGGTCTGATGCGAGAGCAGGTGTGCACCTACATGTGCCCGTGGCCACGTATCCAGGGTGCGATGCTCGACGAAAATTCTCTCGTCGTCACCTACAATGACTGGCGGGGCGAGCAGCGGTCACGTTACCCGAAGAAAGCTCGAGCCAGGGGCCTGCTGGTCGGGGATTGCGTGGATTGCAATGCCTGCGTGGCGGTGTGTCCGATGGGAATCGATATTCGCGACGGACAGCAGATGGAGTGCATCACATGCGCGCTCTGCATCGACGCCTGCGACGGTCTCATGGAAAAGCGGCGGAAGCCTCGCGGCCTGATCGCCTACGCCACGCTGAGCGAATACTCGAGCAATATGTCGCTCGCCACGGACGAAGGACGAACGGCCGTCCAGCCGTCCAGGGTTCGAAATCAGGATGGGACCTTCGTTCCAGCGATCCGACGCTTCAACTGGCGTATCATCTTTCGTCCGAGAACCGTGTTTTACGCAGTCGCCTGGGCGTCGGTCGGCATGGCCATGCTGGTCCATCTCGCCTTTCGGGAGCGCCTTGAACTCAACGTCGTTCACGACCGAAACCCCCAATATGTTCTGGAAAGCGACGGCTCTCTGCGGAATGGCTACACGCTTCGTGTCCTGAACATGGTGCCGACGCCGAGGGATGTGAACATAAGCCTGGTCGGGCTGGAGGGGGCGACGATGCGCATTCCCGAGTTCGGCAAGGAGGACGCTCGCAGCTTTACAGTCCATGCCGAACCCGACGCGGCCACGACGCTGAAGGTCTTCGTTACGCGCAAACCTACCGGAGCCGCGACCAATGAATTTCTGTTCGTTATCGAAGATACCGATCATGCCGATCGGGCAACCTACCGCGCGGCGTTCAATGCACCGGGAGACATCAAATGAAGACCTCCACTCAAGGTTTTACAGGCCTGCACATGCTGCTTTCGACCTCGGCATTCTTTTGTGTGGTGATCGCGGTGAACGTCACCATGGCCTTCTATGCTTCCTCCAGCTGGAGCGGTCTGGTCGTGGAAAATACCTATGTCGCCAGTCAGGAGTTCAACCGCAAAGCGGCGGCGATGAAGGCAATGGCCGCTTCCGGCGTCGCGGGCGATCTCTCCATAAGAGGGCATCAGATCCGCTACGACATTCACGACAAGAGCGGCGCGCCTGCGGCCGTCGACGACGTCGTGCTGAATTTCAAACGGCCCGTCGGAGACCACGAGGACTTCCACCTTGCACTCAGGAAGACAGCCGCGGGGCGGTTCGAAGCGGAGCATGGCCTAGCCGAAGGTGACTGGATCGTCGAGGTCATCTCGCGAAACAACGGCGTTGTCGTCATGCATGAGGCAAAACGCATCGATACCGCGGAGTTAGGCCAATGACCTGCTGTACCATGGACGCGGAAAGCGTGCTTGCCCTCAGCACGACATCATTCAGTGCCGAAGAGGTCCGCCTTGCCAGCCAGCCGCTCGGCGAAGGATTGCGCCAGTTGGACCTGAGCGTTTCCGACGTCCACTGCGGCGGCTGCATTTCGACCATAGAAGGGGCGTTACTGACACTTCCTTTCGTCAAGACGGCGCGCGTCAATCTTACGGCTCGAAGGGTAACCTGCGTCTACCAGGAGGAGATGGAGACACATGCCGCCGATCCGTCCGAGATCCTCGCAGCGATCAACTCGGCCGGATATCGCGCGCATCTGTTTACCCCCTCGGCCGCCGAAAACGACAGAACCAGAAATCAGCTTCTCCTGGCGATCGGCGTTTCCGGCTTTGCGGCCGCCAACATCATGTTGCTCTCGGTATCGGTCTGGTCTGGCGCAGATGCCGCAACACGCGACATGTTTCATTGGATCTCGGCGATGATAGCAGCGCCCGCGCTGGTTTATGCCGGGCGTTTCTTCTTCAAATCGGCCTGGAATGCGCTCCGCCACGGGCGCACCAACATGGACGTTCCGATCTCTCTCGCCGTGACGCTCTCCTATGCCGTTTCACTGTGGGAGACCATCCATCACGGTGAACATGCATGGTTCGACGCGTCGGTTTCGCTGCTCTTCTTCCTGCTGATCGGCAGGACCCTCGATCATATCATGCGGGAAAAGGCTCGGGCGGCGATCAACGGACTTGCAAGGCTGGCGCCGCGCGGAGCCTTGCTGATCAATCCGGACGGGTCCCGACGTTACATTGCGGTAGAAGAGATCGCGGTGGGAGATGAAATCTCGATAGCGGCAGGCGAAAGGGTTCCCGTCGATGGCGTAGTCGTCAGCGGAGAAAGCGACGTGGATCTCTCCATCGTCACCGGCGAGAGCAGCCCCGTCGCCGTCGCCGGTAACAGCGAGGTGAGTTCGGGCGCGATGAACCTGACCGGCTCGCTCGTCCTGCGCGCGACGCGCATTGCCAAGAATTCGCTTCTTTCGGAGATCATCGGCCTGATGGAAGCCGCCGAGGGTGGAAGAGCTCGCTATCGCAGGATCGCCGATCGCGCTGCGGCGCTCTATTCGCCGGCCGTGCATCTGTTGGCGCTGGTCTCCTTTCTTGCCTGGGGCCTCCTCGGCGGAGACTGGAAACAGGCAATGCTGGTCGCGGTAGCGGTCCTGATCATTACCTGCCCATGCGCATTGGGCCTTGCCGTGCCCGTGGTCCAGGTCGTCGCCGCGGGGGAGCTTTTCCGCAAGGGCATCATGGTGAAGGACGGTTCGGCACTCGAAAGACTGGCCGAGACCGACACTGTGGCCTTTGACAAAACGGGCACCTTGACGATGGGCAGTTCGCGCCTTGTCAGAGTGGACGCCATGGACGAGAGCGCCACTGCAATCGCCCGTGGATTGGCAGCGCATTCACGGCATCCTCTTTCTCGGGCTCTGGTGCGGGACACCGAAACTGCCCCCATCTCCTTCGACAGGGTCACGGAAATCCCCGGCGGGGGACTGGAAGCCAGGAACGGAGCGGATATCTATCGCTTGGGCAACGCGGCGTTTGCCTGCGGAACCAGCTTCGTGCCCCGCACCGCCGATAGTCCGTTCTCGGAAGTGGTCTTGTCGCAGAACGGCGTCGATCTTGCCCGCTTCTTCTTCGATGACACGCTTCGCCCGGGCGCTCGCGAGGCCATCGGCCAGCTCGACGCAGCCGGCCTTGAAACGCTGATCGTGTCCGGCGACCGTCAGATCGTCGTCGACAATACGGCGCATGCTCTGGGCATCGGGAGGGCTTTGGGCTCTCTGACGCCGAAACGGAAGGTCGATGAATGCCAGAGGCTGAACGGCGAAGGTCGTCGCGTGCTCATGGTTGGCGACGGGATCAACGACGCCCCGGCGCTTGCTGCCGCGCATGTCTCGATGGCGCCCGCCACGGCCTCCGATATCGGCAGACAGGCGGCCGACCTCGTCTTCTTCAACGATCGCCTTGACGCTGTTCCGGAAGCGATCGCCGTTGCGCGACGATCCGCCAGCCTCATCCGGCAGAACTTCGCTCTCGCCATTGGTTACAACGTTCTGGCGGTGCCGATCGCCATCGCCGGATTGGCGACGCCGCTGATAGCGGCGGTGGCAATGTCGACATCTTCGATCATCGTCGTGACCAACGCACTGCGGCTGAACGCCCTCAGCAAGCGTCCGGATATGCACACTCGAGGAGGGATCGGCAGGAGTGCGGAGGTCAAAGCCGCATGAACATGTTGATCTATCTCATACCGATCGCGCTGCTGATGGGAGGAATAGGACTCCTGGCATTCCTTTGGTCGCTGAAGAGCGGCCAGTATGACGACCTTCAAGGCGCCGCCTGGCGAATCCTCGCCGAGGACGAAACCGATCAACGAGAACCCTGACCGCACACTGGGTCCAAACACGATAGGAAGATGGACAGTCGCGACAAACTGCATCGTCGTCGTTTGTCGGCTCCGCGACAAATGCCCTTTCGCAACCAACTTCACTGCTCGCCATAAATCACTGAAACTTAAGCATATTCTTTTTCGGAATCCGGTCGATGGTTTGGCACGTTTCTTGAAGGCTATTACGCGCCGAGGCGCCAAAGTTGCCTCAAGTGGTTCATGATGCCAAGCACGTGCCAATTTCACGTGAAGGCATCGATCGCCGTACCCTGAGGTCATGATCAGGCATGGTCCCACGAATTAAGTGGAATTCTATCATGAAACTGTCCGCCAATCTCTTACAGCGCCAGACCCAGTCCCTGGTGATGACAGCGCGACTGAGGCAATCCATCCAGTTGCTGCAGATGACGCACTTCGAAGTCAACCAGTTTATCGCTCAAGAAGTGGAACAGAATCCGCTACTCGAATTTCCATACAACGATGATGATGAGGCGGGCGGCGAAGCCGAAGATGATCGATATGCTCATCAGCCCGAGGATGCCGGCTCCGACGACGGCTACGACAACCGCACCGAGGCGCTCTCCAGCGACTGGTATGACAATGGCGGCAGTGCCAGCACCAGCCGGCTGAACGACGAACTCGACGCCAATTACACCAATGTCTTTCCTGATGACGGTGCCCCGCAGCGCCTCGATGCGCCGGAACTCGTCAGCCAGTGGAAATCGATGCCGGGCAGCGGCGAGGGTGCCGATTACGATCTCGACGATTTCGTCGCCGGCCAGGTGTCGCTGCGGGATCATCTCGCCCAGCAGATCCCCTTCGTTCTGCCTGACATGGCCGACCGGCTGATCGCGCAGAATTTCGTCGACCAGCTCGACGACTGCGGTTATCTGCAGGCCGATATCGTCGAGGCGGGCGAGAGATTGGGGGCGAGCCTCGCACAGGTCGAGCGGGTGCTCGCCATTCTCCAGGGCCTTGATCCGCCGGGTGTTTTTGCCCGCAGCCTCGCCGAATGCCTGACGATCCAGCTCATGCAGAAGGACCGGTACGACCCCGCCATGCAGGCTCTGGTCGAAAACCTCGAACTGCTGGCCCGGCGTGATTTTGCCACATTGAAGCGGCTCTGCGGCGTCGACGAGGAAGATCTCCTCGACATGCTCGGCGAGATCCGCCAGCTCAATCCCAAGCCCGGCAGCGGTTACGAGGCGAGTGTTTCCGAAGCGATCATGCCCGATGTGATCGTCAGAGCCTCCTCGGATGGCGGCTGGCTGGTCGAACTCAATCCGGATACGCTGCCGCGCGTGTTGGTCAACCAGTCCTATTTTTCTCGCGTGACCAAGACGAAGGATGCAGAGGTTCAGGCCTTCCTCTCGAATTGCATGCAGACCGCCAACTGGCTGACCCGCAGCCTCGATCAGCGGGCAAATACCATTATGAAGGTGTCAAGCGAAATCGTCCGCCAGCAGGATGCCTTCCTGTTGCACGGCGTCGATCACCTGCGGCCGCTGAACCTGAAAACGGTCGCCGAGGCGATCGAGATGAGTGAATCCACCGTCAGCCGCGTTACGTCGAACAAATATATGCTGACGCCGCGCGGCCTCTTCGAACTCAAATATTTCTTCACCGTCTCGATCAGCGCCGTCGCCGGCGGCGACAGCCATTCGGCCGAGGCCGTGCGTCACAAGATCCGCGCGCTGATCCTGCAGGAGAGCGCGGAGGCGGTGCTTTCTGATGACGATATCGTTGACATGCTGAGGAAGGGCGGCGTCGATCTCGCCCGCCGCACCGTTGCGAAATACAGGGAGGCAATGAACATCGCCTCTTCGGTCCAGCGCCGCCGCGAGAAGCGGGCGCTCGCCAAGGTCGCGGGCTTCTGAGGCTATCATGCTTGGACCTGAACTGAAAAATCCTGCCCCAAGCGGCGCGACTCTATGAAAGCTAGCCCTTGGGTGAGTTTGGATCACGCCCGCGGTGCTTGCGCTGGCCAAGTCTGCCATGTCTATTTTCGGCGCGGCTCCTGTTTCTGGGTCTTAGGCGGTCAAGGAATGTCTTGTGTCGAGATGTGCCCGGCAACGCGCGCTTAGCGTCGCAACAGCAATGGGGTTAGATGGTACCCTGCGCTCGAGCTGGATCAAGAAGTACGGCGGCTATGAAGGCATCTGCGACAGCAAACTCAAATCTCAGATATCCCAGCGCAGAAACAGAAATCGCGGCGCCCCATTATACGACGGAGACGTACAATTTTTCGACAAGCGAGAGCCTGCCCTTTGCGCCATGCCGCGACATCTGCACGATTGTCCGGTACGCAATCTTCGGGAATAATCGTGCCCCTGGGACAGGATTGGGATCTGCCGTGTAGACGCTCTTAACATCTGAATATATCTGGCAGGCTTGCTCTCCCCACATAGCTGCGGTCACGACTGCTGTCAGATCTGAGCTGTTTCTGCCGAGGAACGTTAGTCTGCCCGACTGATCAATTGTCTGACCACCCGCGGCAATGACACTGTCATGCTCCTTGTAGTGCAGCGCTGATTGGCTGAGGATCCACGCTTTTTACTTACGCTCGGCCGAAGTCTGAACTAGAGCGGGATTGTTTTAGGCCTGTTCATATCCGGCTTCCTTGAAGTAGTTTTGGCACTCTTTCAGCGAGACGGTTTGAAGGGTTGCTGCTAGCGCGTCGTCGATGGCCTATCGGGTTCGGGCCTGCGCCTTGCGCAGCTCGTGTTTGATCTTGGCGAAGAGTTTTTCGATCGGATTGAGATCGGGGGAATACTGCGGCAGGAAGAACAATCGGGCGCCGGCCTTGCGGATGGCGGCGCGGATCGGTTCTGGCCTTATGCGAGCCGAGATTATCCATGACGACGATGTCGCCAGGTTTGAGCTCCGGTACCAGCACCTTCTCGAGGAAGCGTTCGCCATTGACGTGCCCCCAATAGTTTAGGCCATTTGGAACTGGAATTTTGCCCTTATGATCCCAGGTGGGAAGAGAAGAAGAGGAGAACTCGATGAAGGCCTCGAAGTTTTCGGAAGCGCAGATCGCATTCGTGTTGAAGCAGGCAGAGGATGCACGCCAATCGGCGAGGTCTGCCGCAAGGCAGGAATTTCGGGCGCGACGTTTTACAACTGGCGCAAAAAATACGCTGGGCTGATGCCGTCAGAGATGAAGCGATTGCGGCAGCTCGAGGAGGAGGACGCCAAGCTGAAGCGGATTGTTGCCGACCTGTCGCTGGACAAGGCGATGCTTCAGGACGTGCTGTCAAAAAAGCTCTGAAGCCTGCCCGCAAGCGCAAGCTTGTCGACACGATCAAGGCAGACTGGAAGGTTTCTATCCGGCGCGCATGTTCGGTGCTGAAGATTGACCGGTCGCTTTATGTCTACAAGTCCAGGCGCGGCGAGCAGGCCGAGTTGAAGCTGAAGATCAAAGACATCTGCCAGACACGGGCGCGTTACGGTTATCGTCGCGTTCATGTCCTGCTCAAGCGCGACGGGTGGCCCGTCAATCCGAAGAGAATCTATCGTCTTTACAAGGAGATGGACCTGCAACTCCGCAACAAGGTTCCCGAGCGTCGGGTCAAGGCGAAGCTGCGAGCCGACCGGACGGAGCCGACCCATTCCAATCACGTCTGGGCGATGGATTTCGTTCATGACCAGTTGGCCACCGGGCGCAAGATCCGGGTGTTGACGGTGGTCGATACCTTCTCGCGCTTCTCACCAGCAGTCGATGCACGCTTCAACTACCGGGGCGAGGACGTGGTCCAAGCGCTCGAACGAGTATGCCGGCAAGTCGGTTATCCGGCGTCCATTCGTGTCGATAATGGCAGTGAATTCATCTCCCGAGATCTTGATCTGTGGGCCTACCACAAGGGTGTCGTGCTCGACTTCTCGCGCCCAGGCAAGCCGACGGACAACAGCTACATCGAGAGTTTCAACGGCAAGTTCCGGGCTGAGTGCCTGAACGCTCACTGGTTCATGAGCCTTGACGACGCGCGCTTGAAGATGGAGGATTGGCGTAGAGACTACAATCCTGTTTCATAACACCCATCTTTCTATGTCATTGAAGGGAATAGGCTTTCCTGATCTGGAGGCGATCCCGCGGGGTGGCGAGGGTTCTTCCGGGCACGATCGAGGATCTGACGTGCTTGTGGGGTCGCGAGTTTGGAACGGCTCAAGATCCATGGGCCATCGGGTAGCGGATGAACCCCCTCAATATCGCCAGCCTCGGCCGCCAGACGCAGCGTCTTTGGCGTTATCCCGAGTAACTTCGCCGCACCGCCCAGATTAAGCCATGGCTCGACCCCGTCGATCTGCGGACGGAAGACCGGAATCTTGCGATATGACCTCAGCGCGGTGACCCGCTCCCGTGTCCAGCGATTGCCATTGCCGGTCGTCAATCCGTTGCGATTGAGGACACCGGCAATCACGTCGTCATTGGCGATCAAGATGAGCTGTCTCACAGCGTCGACAATGTCGTCAGGGGTCGCGTTTCTTTGGCCACGGCGTCGCTTCGGCAGGCGCAGCTCGGTGTGGACGCCTCCAACCCAATGAATGACGAGGACGATCTCAGAGGTTCCATCATCGAGATCGGCGACCACTTCATTGATGAGCGTGCGCACGATGCGCTTCTTCAGTCTTGGATCGGTTGTCGGCGCCGTCCAGACGGTGCGAAGGTTTCCCGCAAGTGCGGTTACCTGTGATGCGGACATAGGGAACGGCTGCGGCGTAACTGTCCGATGTTTGGCAATCTTGGCCTCGATCTCGCCGACGCCAGTCAGCGCCTTGTTCCAGCGCGCCTCCAGCTCCGACGTTACAAGTCTGTTTTCCGGATCGGCCGCGTCATATTGCCGGAATGCCCGGTCGGCTACATAGCGTGCTGCCTCGAGGTCGCGCAGCAGGGCATCCTGAACCTGATCGCGTTGGCTGGCCATATTGCGTTCCGCCTCAACGGCGGCCGCGATGGCTCCCGGTTCGACCACGCCGAGCAGCGCCTCCTCGATCGCATCATCGACCCGCAGACCGCCGAAGGCGATGCAACGTGGTTCGCCACTATCGAGTAGACCACGCCAACAGGAATAGCGCGGGATGTTATGGTTGGCTCCTGTGTAACGAACCGTCAGCTTCCGGCCGCACCTTTTGCAGCGGAACAGGCCGGCAAGCAGAGCGTCGCCATGCTTCGGCGCTCCATGATGGCGACTGGCCGGTACATTGTCGCTGACCATCTTGCGGATCTCCTCCGCCCGTTCCCAACTGATGTAACCTTCGTGCGCGTCCGGGATCAGGGCAAGCCATTCATCACGCGCCTTGCGGCGAATTCCAGATCGGCCATCGTATCCCGGTACGGAACGACTCTTACCATAAGCATAAGCGCCGCCGTAGATCGGGTTCGCAATCATCCGGTGGATGGTGGCATAATTTGGCCTGCGCCAGATGACGTCACCGTTGGCGCACCTGACGGGCAGGTCCAACCCCTGCTCAAGGAACCATAGCAAGGCCTGCCGGGCACTCCCGAGTTCGGTGACCTTGTTGAAGACGAGTGCGATGGCTTCCTGGATGCGTCGGTCTGGATCCTTCTCGATCCTATCACCGGCCTTTACGAAGCCGGCCGGAACAGTGACGACGAGTTCACCGCGGCGAGCCTTCTCATAGCGGGCGGAAAGGGAACGCTGACGCAAGAGATCGAGTTCATACTCGTTGAGGCTGCCCTTCAAACCCAGGAGCAGGCGGTCGTTGCCCTGCGGGGCGCATAAATTGCTTCCTGGTCGACCAGGACGGTATCGACAACGCGGCACATCTCGATGAGTTGCTGCCAATCACGGCTGTTCCGGGCGAAGCGCGATACCTCACGCGCGGCCACGGCGCCAACCTTGCCAAGGCAGACTTCCGCCACCATCCGATCAAATCCAGCGCGGGTCACGCCGCCGGCGGCCGAACGACCAAGGTCGTCATCCACCGTCTCTATATGTGACCATCCAAGCGCTGCCAGACGGTCGCGCATGGCGTACTGGAGGGCGCTGCTCTCTCGATTGTGAAGAACCTGGTGAGCCGAGGACTGCCGAACATAGAGGATGGCCTTCCGCTCCAGATGATGCGGCCCGATCTTCTCATGCATCATGACCGGCCTCCTTCTGTTGGGAGGCATGTCCGCACTTTGCGTGATCGACGAACAGCCGCACGATGAGCACCGTCAACGCTTGGCGGGTCTCCTCCGGCAACTCCGACCATTGCGGCGTCCCTGCCGTCTTCCCCCGCTGCGGGGCCGAGAACAGATCGAACTGGCATGTCATGGGCTGGCGAGGCATGAACATCTCTCCGACTCGTTTCGTGAGAGACCAATGCTGCGCCCATTACCGCAGATTGCGATGAGGCATCAGCGTCCTTCAGCAATCTTGCCAAAGTATGCAGGCTTGCGAGATCGACGTGCGGGACCGCCAGGCTGCGCCAACAACCACTCACTGATCGGTTGAACATCCACGACGGGACCTCAAGAAGTCGACCAGAAGAAGAACCAGAAAGGCTGCAGCGGAAAATATGCGTCCCTTTGGACACCGCCTCATGCACGTGAACGAGCCGTCCGGACCAGGGATGCCACGGATACATAAGCTCGCGAACCTCGGTCCCGTGGGTGTTCTGTCGTCGTGTTGTATAACAAGTTCCGGCCACATAGCGCGATCGGCAACAAGGTACCGAATTCGCTTATTAACGGCTCATCGGCACCCCCGCTGAGCTGAGCCATAACCCCGAAAATTCCTGCTCCCGCTGGCCCAAAAATCGGGGAGCACCTCAAAAAACCGCTGGAGCGAACTCAAAACTGGATACAACTTGGGGGCAAGGTCAGATAGCTTCTTGGAAGACGATGTGTGTGATCCGGCACAGCAGGCTGGGATGTTGATGGTTGCGGGCATTCGCTCTCGTGTCTCAAGCCAACTACGGATGACGCGCCAGCTAACTTATAGCTGCATTCCTAGGCCGATTTCATGTCAGCTTCTAAGTACTTGCGGATACGGCGAGAACGGCGAAAATGCGGGCGCGAAGCAGCCGTGGCCGATAAATATAATCCAGTCTCCAATTATTGCCCCACTGGTATCATAGTTCCCGCCGCCAACGCGAATGACATGCTTGAGACCGACGGCGTTATACAGTTCGACGACTTGATCGAAGGAATCATTCCCTCCTTTAACACCCGGCTTTACAGGCTTCCTTCTCCGGCTTTTGTCCCGTCGACATAAATGCTCATCGCTGTGAAACTAGGGGCGTTTTCCTTGATCCATCGATCAAGGGTGATTCCAACATCTATTGATACTTCCGGAATTTCACTCCCAATTGCTCGTCTCAGCCGGGGATCATGTCAGAAACAATCTGATCGGTAGGGCTGCCGCTATCGCCAAGTCCCTGTTTCACCCCTTTGCGATCGCCCGCAGGACGATTTTGGCTCATCTTGCACTTTCCCTGCAGCGACACGACGGGCATGCGAATACCAATAATGCCGCGAAGTTGAGCATGAATGTAGGCTTCGGGAGCGTCAGTGACTGACCAAGGTAGCGAGTGTGACACCTCGTGGATTCTCGTGAGGCGCGACACAATCTCAAATAGTCGTTCGGCTTCTTCGAAAAACTCGACCGGCCCGCTGGCGTGAACGGCTGTGTAGTTCCACGTTGGAACCACCTTCCTATGCTCTGCTTTCGAAGCGTACCAGGACGGCGTCACATAGGCGTCCGGCCCCATAAAGACTGCAAGTCCATGGCCGATGACAGGAGCCTGCCACTGCGGGTTCGGTCGCGCCAGATGCCCATAGAGGCCGCCCCTTTCTCCTTCGGCCTCATCGAGGAAATAAGTAAGGGAGTGGCCATCGGCCCGTTGGGTGTAGCCGTCACGAAATTGGCAAGGCGACATTGCCGCATCATCTCGTAAAGTTCGGTCGTCTCTTCCACGGCGAAGGCTGGCGGGGTGTACATAAGCTTCTCCTTGACCCAAATGGTGATGCTTCCCTGTTGACGCCAAACATGGTTGCTTTCAGCTTGTCGGTCATTCCAGACACTGCGCAAACCACGGCCATAATCTTATTTCCGCTTACAGACCGCAGCTTACCTAAATTCCGAGCAACTCAAGCGTATTACAAGGATCTCGAAAACTCGAGCCCCCAAAATTGACAATGGTCGTTTTCATGTTTCACCGATCAAGTTATTGGCGATCGCAAGCTGTGCGATGAGGAGTGCGTTGAGTGCGGCCCCAACCTGAAGGTTGTCAGCTACCAACCACATCCACAGCCCGCGCGGATTCTCGGGATTAACTCGGACCCGTCCGACGTGAACATCTGCGGGATCTCCCAGAAGGCGCGGCGTTGGATATCCGTCGCGAATTTCATCAGCATAAAGTCGAACACCTGGTTCATTTGCTAGGAGCTCACGGACCTGTTCTAGTCGAACATGATCGTCGAACTCGACGTATACCGCCTCGGAATGACCCGTCTTTACCGGCACGCTAACGCAGGTGGCGGTTAACTGCAGATGAGGCATACTGAAGATCTTCCGTGATTCTTGAACCAGCTTGCGTTCCTCAAGAGCCACGCCTTCGCGGGAAAACTCTCCGATCTGCGGTATGACATTGAACGCGAGAGGGACAGGAAACCTCTCCGCAGGGGGGCCGGCGCTCCCCTCGAGCACGGCTTCGGCACCGTTTAGTAGCTCCTTACACCCGAGCAGACCCATTCCAGACGCTGCCTGATAGGTAGTCAAAATGATCTGGTGAACGTCGAACGTCGCCATCAGCGGTTTCAGTGCCCGAACCAGCTGTATCGTGGAGCAATCTGGGTTTGCTACTATTCCAGACGGTGGGCGAACGGTAAGTGAACAGGCGTTAACCTGTGGTACGATGAGTGGTACGTCAGAGTTCATTCGAAAGGAGTTCGAGTTGTCAATCACCAAGGTACCTTGGGATGCGAACGGAGCCCCCCAATTGGCGCTTACGTCATCGCCTGCGCAGAAGAATGCGATATCGGTTTTTGTATCGGCGATATCGCCGACGTCGCGGAGTGCCTCAACCAAATATGTTTGGTCTCGATACTTGAATTGGCGCGCACCCGAACCGGAGGAGAACAGCCGCAGTCGATTGATTGCAATCTCGCTTTTCTCCAATAACTTGATCAGGGCCGTTCCGACCGCCCCGGTTGCTCCAACAACAGAAATATCTAATGCTCTCATGAGTATCCTCATTTAGAAGCTCATAGTTGGATCTTGCTTTCAAATTTCGAAGCTCGCTTCCGCCGCCCAAGGAGGTAACCGGAAGGCTGTCGAACTCGTCGGCGGGTTTACATGCTCCGAGGTCGACCTCATCAAGTCCGGACGGGTTGGGCATGACCTTGGTTTCACTCGCGACTGTCGCTTCGGCGACGCAAAGAATAATCACAGAGAGGTAGGTCGCGGCTTGATGCACAGTTCGACTCTCGACCTGGTGTTTTCTGTGATGATTGCCTCCGAATGGCAGGTTGGATGCCCAGAAAGAGCTTCGCGTCGCATGGCCGGCTTTGCTTTCACGCAAAGCTGCCATGCGGCCTTCTCCACGCCATCGAACCGATGCGATTGTCTCGCACTGTGGATGGGCGCCGGCGGCTTCTACCGCGCGGAACGGAATTCAAGGTTCGTGCACCGCACGATTATCAACGACGATATGAGTCTGGCAGTTCTTGGGACAGACGCGGGCGCACGCTCCGCAGCCGATACAGCGGCCCGGATAATCAATGACCATGATCACGCGACTGAGCTCACCATTAAAGTCGTCCTCACCATCGCAGACACCGAGCATTTCACCTGCTTCATCGATGCCGTAGGGATGCATGACCTCACGAGAGCAGACCTTGAAGCAGCGACCGCAGCCGATGCACATCGCAGGATTGATCGAATTCAGATATTCCGGAATCCATAGGGACCCGTCGCGAGTCACGGATGAGCTTGTCATAGATTCCTCCAATTTAGCGAGTTCTGCCGATGACAAATGTAACCGCCGAGGGCGCGCCGATTGCGGGACAAAATGCGAGCTGGCAGCTGTCTAACGCCGCTATCTTTGCCCCGGTGCAGTCCTCCTTCGATACGGTTTCTTCCGATCTCGTCGGAGATATCCTCGAACCTAGCGGCTTCCACGAAGGTCCACGGCGTCGCGCGTCGCGTCATAGATGGCCAATCGTTTGGCCGATGCGAAATGCGCTTTCAGTCCTTTCATAACTTGCGTGGCGATCGCGATTCGCAAAGCGCTCAACTGCCATTTCGACCGCATTGATGAAGTCCGCTATTGAAGAGCGAGACGCGACGAACTGATCTCATTATTGCGATTCCCGCCTGTCGGTTGAGCCACGTGGGCCAGGGGTCGGCGGGCTTTGGTTAGCCTGAATGATGTTCGTGAGTTCGAAAATCACGTCGCGGGTCCCCCGATACAATATTGTAGGCTTGTGCTGGCTGCCGACGCGGTCGAACATGGGGAACCCCACTCGCATCAGCGGAACGCCGAGACGTCTGGCAGCTTCTCGGCCGTGCGAGTGTGTGACGATAAGATCGGCCGTTGCGGCGAGACTTTCCAGATCACTGAGATCGCCGACTTTGACGATCTTCGCCGGTACCATCTCGAGCGCCTTCGAAGTGCCGGTCGTGGTGACCGCGGCCGCAATTTCCGCACCCATGGCAGTAAAAAAGTCGGAGAGCTGGAAAAGTTGATCGGGCTCGGAAGCGATTGCGATCTTCTTGCCAGCCATATGGGAATGTCCGTCGAGCATGGCATCCTGCAACTGCATTCGGTTGCGGCGGACATTGAGCGGTGTCTGTTTGCGTGACATAGCGGCAAGCACGCGAATAAAGCGATCGACGTTTTCTAGGCCCGTCAGCGATCTAAACAGCACGTACGGCACGCCGGTCAGTCTCTGCAGCGCTTCAGCCGGTCGGCGCATATGCTCACCGATTGCGATACACTGCATCGTCGCACCGAGACCGCGGATCTCCTTCAATTTGGTGCCGCCATACGTTATCGGCATCCATTCTTCGGGGATGGAGCCGTCGAGCGCTCCGGATACGTCGGGCAGAATAACCGGGTCGAGGCCGAAGCTTACGGCCGTCTCGCGCAGATGTTCTATGTCAGCAACCGTTAAGTTCCAGCCAGGCAAGATCGCAATCTTCCTCGGATTGCGATACTGCTTGTCAGGTCGCGCTATTGACTCGATCACGGCGGTAACAGCTTTAGACCAACCCTCCTCTATGGCGCCGTCAAAGTCAGGCGTGTTGGCGACTACCACCTCGGTGCCCACAAGTTCCATCGCCCGCCTGCGTTTGATGTTTTCGACGTCACCGGCGACATCCTCGTCGCGGGCCTCTACCGACGCGGTCGTGCATATCCCGATCAGTCGTGGCCTTGTGCGGGCTTTGAGGCTGAGAATTGCCTCTTCGAGACGATCCGCTCCGCCGACGATTATCGCGGCTTCGTTCATCGCCGTCGTTTGCAGCGGGATCGCTTCATTGAAATGCCTCACGAGCAGTGCGAGCGCGAAGCTCGTACATCCCTGGCTGCCATGGAGCACAGGTATTGCGCCGTCGACGCCCAGAAAGGCGAAGGCAGCACCAAGCGGCTGAGACGACTTCAGGGGGTTGACCGCCGCCGACTTATTTTGAGATACGACGCGTGCCATAGTACGACCTCAACATTTTTTGCGAGTGATCTCGCGGTTTTGGTTCGACGCGCTTACGCTTCTCTTTTCGCTCGTTTTTAAACGACCAAGGCCGGCTCCCATGGCGCCGGCTCGCGCACCTGCGGCCACATCGGATTGTGGATTGCCAGGTCAATTTGTCGAGCAAGTTGCACCATTCCCTCATAGCCAGCGTAAGCGTGATGACGCTCCTGGTTGATGTCGAGCCAGGGCAGTTTTGCCTTTAGCGCTATATACTGGGTGCGTCCGCCCGACAGCATGATGTCAGCCTTTCTCTCGAGTAGAAGCGAGAAAAGTTCGCGCGGCGACATCGACTCGAACAGGAGGTTCTCCTCCTTCAGGGTCTGTTTCACTCGCTCTCTATCTTCGAGCGTCGATTTCTTGACTGATGTGCCGACGATCTCCATGCCGATCTCCATCAAGGCATGGACGACCGACCATGATTTCACGCCGCCTGTATTTAGAAGCACGCGCTTGCCCTCAAGGCGAGGTCGGTAGGCTTCCAGCCTCTTCCACACTTTTTCCTCTTCTTCCGCTACAAGGATTTCCGTGCGACGCAAAAGCGAGGGGTCGGCACCTTTCCTTACAAGCAGATCGGCGATCCGCCGGAGCGCCTCCGAGGTGCCGGAAATGCCATAGAAGGAGCCCTCAAAAAATGGAATGTCCCAGCGTTCCTGCATCTTACGTGCCAAAGCAACGAACGCTGTCGAACACACCGTCATCGCTGCGCGTGAGCGGTGGGCGGAGGCGACGTGCAGGTATCGCGCGTCTCCCGGGATACAGGCGCGGACGCGGATGCCGAGCTTATCCAAGAGCGGCTTCACCAGCCAGAGCTCACCCGAGAGGTTAAATTCGCCGAGGATGTTGATGTCGAAAGGGCCCGGTTCATCGGGCTCCACGGTACCTATGACATGCTTGATAAGCGCCTCGCCCGCTAGCTTGTTGCCGAGGTTTTTAGATCCGACAAAGCCAGGCGCATTGACTGGCACCACCGGTAAGGCAAATTCGTCCGTCGCTCGCTTGCAAACAACGTCGATGTCGTCACCGATCATCGCTGTAACGCAGGTTGAATAGACGAAGATCGCCGCGGGCGCATACCCATCCTTGATTTCCCGGATCGCTTTAAAGAGCTTCCGTTCACTGTGTCCCATTACGATGTCGATTTCCGTAAGATCAGTCGTGAAGCTCGTGCGCCAAAGTGTTGGACCTGACGAGGCAGCGCCGCGGTTGTCCCAGGAATTTCCCTCGCAGGCGAGCGGCCCGTGAATCAGATGTGCGACATCGGTGATCGGCTGCAGTGCGACCTTGGCGCCGTCGAAAGCGCAACCGCCGACGGCCGTTCCCGGGGACATTGGCCTCCCGCAATTCCTTCGGCGCGCCTTGGGGCCCTTGCTGCCGCTCCCTTCATTCGCTAGCTCGTGGAAGGCATCCTTGATGTTGGCGTTGAGCGAGGACATTCGTCTGCCTTCATATCTGGTTGAGAGATGGGCGGCCTGGCCGGCCGCTTGGCCGGCCGCTCTTAGCGAGTGAGGTCATACGAATAATCTGTCACACCCGCGTGCATTGTTTCGCGATCGAGGTTGTCGAAGATCTTGTCGAGGATCGCCGTTAAAAGACGCAGTCCGCCTTGGTAGCCCATGAGGGGGAATCGGTGATGATGGTGCCGGTCGAAAATCGGAAACATCAGCCGAACCAGTGGGGTACCGGTGTCCCGTTCGAGATACTTCCCATAAGAATTTCCGATCAGGAGATCCACCGGCTCGGTGAACAGTAGCGAGCGCAGTGCCCAGAGATCTTTGCCTGGCCAAACCTGTGCATTCTTCCCGAAGGGCGAGGATGCGAGGAGTTCCTTCATCTCGTCCTCCCAAGCTGAGGTGCCGTTAGTGGCCAGGCAGTGGGTTGGCTCGCCGCCGGTCTCCATGATGAAGCGCGCCATCCCATAAACGAAATCTGGATCGCCGTAGATCGCGTATTTTTTTCCATACAGCCAAGCTTGGC
Organism: Rhizobium sp. MHM7A; assembly: GCF_005862215.1. Classification (NCBI taxonomy): domain Bacteria; kingdom Pseudomonadati; phylum Pseudomonadota; class Alphaproteobacteria; order Hyphomicrobiales; family Rhizobiaceae; genus Rhizobium; species Rhizobium sp. MHM7A. The sequence continues at coordinate 36,658 of NZ_VCHT01000023.1, read as the reverse complement.
TGTCCGCCATCGCGTCAATGAGTCGCCCGCGCTCCAGACGAATCGCCTCGGGAATTTCTCTCCCGGAAATGTCAGATATCGCCATCAGGAGTTCGTCGGTAGCTTCGACGCCGAGAGGATAGCGGAAGGAGGTCGTCGCTTGTCCAACTTCTCTGCAGTAATCCAGCGTCTTGCGAGTGTTGTAATATTGCAGGGACAACGTCCCCTCCGCGTTCAACGCCGCCTTCACGTCATTGATTTTGGTCCCCCCGTCATACATACGAAAGTTACCATCGGAGGGGGTATCGAACTGATCTGATGCGTCCTGGATGAACAGGTAAGTCACTTGCATCAAGTCGAGCAGGCGTTTTAATTCGCGATTGTTCCCAACGCAGAAGCCATCAAATCCAGGAATGATGTTGATAGAAGCGGTGGCTTCACTTCGCGCGGTGCCCTTCCAGAAATTCTCCAGCACACCTTTTACCATGCTATCGTAGCCATCGACATGGCTGCCGACAAAGGCTGGTGTGTGGGCGAAGGGGACATCGAAATCGCGCGGGACCGAACCTTCACTTTTGGCATTTTCGATAAAACCATGCAGGTCATCTCCGATGACCTCGGCCATACATGTGGTCGAGACCGCGATCATCTTCGGGTTATAGAGCTTGTACGTGTTGGCGAGACCGTCGACCATATTCTTCAGGCCACCAAATACAGCGGCGTCTTCTGTCATCGATGACGAGACCACCGATGACGGCTCCTTGAAATGGCGCGATAGGTGCGATCTGTAGTAGGCAACGCAACCTTGGCTGCCATGGACGAACGACATCGTTCGCTCGAATCCCGCCGCTGCGAAAACCGCGCCGAGTGGCTGGCAGGCTTTAGCCGGATTGACGACAAGGGCTTGGCGGGCCAAGTTTTGCTCGCGGTATTCCCAGGTCTTCGTGAATTCGCGTTGGTCTGACACGACCTGATCAGGGTGCGGGCATTCGAAGTTCAACTTTTTCTCGGCCAACATCTGCCTGTATTCCGGCTCGCAGAATAGGGGCGCGTGGTCGAGAGTTTTCTCAGCTGATTGCGGCATAGGGTCACCTCTTTCGATCTGGCCGCGGCTCAAGGGCGGTCCAGAAACATGCGTCGCTTAAGCCGTTGCGCGTTTTTTACGCGCGAACGCTATGTCCTCACCCAGCAACCGCCGCCAAAGCGCGGTCATTTTTCCAGGGCGCGTCGTAGAGACCCCAAACTGGATTGTTGATGGCCATGTCCATGTCCCGAGCGAAAATCGCGAAGCCGTCATAACCGTGATACGGACCAGAATAGTCCCAGGAGTGCATCTGACGGAATGGAATGCCCATTTTCTGCACCGGGTATTTTTCTTTAACGCCGGACCCGACGAGATCGGGCCGAATTCCCTCAATGAATTTCTCAAGTTCATAGCCAGTCACATCGTCGTAGATCAGCGTGCCTTCTTTTACATAGTGGCCAGTGCGCTGATAGTCGTCGCCGTGACCGAATTCGTAGCCGGTTCCTACGATTTCCATACCGAGATCCTCATAGGCGGTGACGACGTGACGAGGACGCAATCCCCCGACGTAGAGCATCACCCGTTTGCCGGAAAGGCGCTGCCAGTATTTGTCGATTACGGCCCAAACGAGGGGTTGGTATTTGGCTATGACCTTTTCGGCTTTTTCTTGGATCTCCGGCCCGAAGTGTTCGGCTATGTTGCGCAGCGAGGCATCGATTTGGGAGTGTCCAAAGAAATTATACTCCATCCAAGGGATGCCATATTTTTCCTCCATGTGCCTGGAGATGTAATTCATCGACCGATAGCAGTGAATGAGGTTGAGTGCCGCTCTCGGCGCGCGCTCCACTTCGGCGAGAGTTGCATCTCCCGACCAGTTGCCGACCACGCGCAATCCGATCTCCTCGAGCAGGATGCGCGAGGCCCATGCATCGCCGCCAATGTTATAGTCGCCTATGACATTAACGTCGTAGGGACCTGCCTCGAATTTTATATCTTTCTTGTCGAAGACCCAATCTCGAATTGCGTCGTTGGCGATGTGGTGGCCAAGCGATTGCGACACGCCACGGAAGCCTTCGCAGCGTACCGGCACAACGGTCGTCGCGTGTTCTTTGGCCTTTTTTCGCGCTACGGCCTCGATATCGTCGCCGATCAGGCCGATCGGACATTCTGATTGCAGGGTGACGCCATTGCTTAGCGGGAAAAGTTCAGCGATCTCATCGATGACCTTTTCCAGTTTCTTGTCACCACCGAAAACGATGTCCTTTTCCTGAAAATCGGATGTAAATTGCATGGTTACGAACGTGTCGATGCCCGTCAGGCCGACGTAATAGTTGCGACGTTGCGACCAGGAATATTGACCGCAGCCGACCGGCCCGTGTGATATGTGAACCATATCCTTGATTGGTCCCCAGACGACACCTTTTGAACCGGCGTAAGCGCAGCCGCGGATCGTCATCACGCCTGGAACAGACTTGATGTTCGACTTTACCTCGCATTCGATGGTCGCGTTTGCGTCCTTTTCGCTCGTTGCAAGGCTAAGGTGCTTACTGCGGCGCTTTGCTGCTTTGTCCGGATATTGCGACAGCACATCCGCGATAAGCATCGCATGTAAATCACTGTCATTGGCATAATTGAAGGTCATTGACCCAACCCCTTGGAAAATCCGGCTTAAGCCTGAACGGCGAAACCTCCCTCACGGGATGGCGGGCGCTTTGCGTGTCGCTACTCGCTCGGGTCAGTGTGATCACTGGGCAGCTTTCAACTTGGCATCCCTGGCTTGAAGTTCGGCAAGCATCTGCTCGTCGGTCTTCATGATCCCGAAATCGAGAAGCATGTCTTCAAGTTCTTCCATGGTGATGGGGGTCGGGATGGTGCCTTTGCCAGAATTGTCATGTATTCTTTGCGCAAGTGTCCGGTACTCGGCCGCTTGCTGCGAGTCCGGCGCATATTGGATCACCGTCATCTTTCTAAGCTCGGCGTGTTGGACAATGTTGTCGCGTGGCACGAAATGGATGAGCTTGGAATTGAGTTTGGCAGCCAGCGCTTCGGCGAGGTCGAGTTCGCGGTCGGTCTGACGCTCGTTACAAATGAGCCCACCCAGGCGCACGCTGCCGCCTGCAGCATATTTCAGGATGCCCCTGGCGATATTGTTGGCGGCATAGAGTGCCATCATTTCGCCGGACATGACGATGTAGATTTCCTGAGCTTTGTTTTCACGGATCGGCATCGCGAAACCGCCGCACACAACATCACCGAGCACGTCATAGGACACGTAGTCGACATCGTTGTAGGCGCCGTTCTCTTCGAGAAAGTTGATCGACGTGATAACGCCGCGTCCCGCGCAGCCGACGCCTGGCTCCGGGCCGCCAGACTCCACGCATTTGATACCTTTATAGCCTACCTTTAGCACGTCTTCGAGTTCAAGGTCTTCAACCGAACCTCTCGTTGCTGCGAGATCAAGGACCGTATCCTGGGCCTTCGAGTTCAAGATCAGGCGCGTAGAATCAGCCTTCGGGTCACAGCCGACGATGAGGATCTTCTGCCCATGGTCCACAAGGGCGGCTAGCGTGTTTTGGGACGTAGTGGACTTGCCAATTCCGCCCTTTCCATAGAATGCAATTTGACGCAGAGCTGCCATGCTTGGCGTTCCTTCATGTGTTCGAAGCAATTGGGTATTCCCGCAACGCGGATGCCGTTCCGCTGCCTCGCAATAGCTCTCAAGATTCGTGCCAAGCAGGCCGATTGAGATGAGGAACAATAGTTCGCTGTGATTCCAGTTATGTGGGCGTAAAATACGGGATTGAGAACAGGAACGCTTGTCACGTAACCGACAAAGGTGATGACAATGTCGAAATGGATTGTCACCCTCTGAGGGCCGATTAATGGTACTGTCAGGATGTCTCATTTATCCATGTGTACGCTTCTAGGATTATTGTTCGAACAGCCTGTATCCCATCACCAGACCAGCCGTAACGAATTCTGATCACTGCCGCAAAGCGCTGTTTCCGGCGATGATCAAGCGCCATGTCACTTCGATTACGCCACGGCTAGCGATCCACTTCACCGAGAAGACGTAATTGATGCCGGGTCTGGTGCCTGGCATAGGGTTAACGTCCTACTCTGCTGTCCATCATGATGGTGGCAGCGATGTCAACGAAGCTCTCGCCCCGCACAAAACATGACCCTTAGACGACGAAGAAGGCGCCATTCGTGACCACACGTCGTGCGGCACGCGTCCAAGTGGCCTAGCTGCTTCTTCAAGGGCACCCGCCCGGCGTAGATCGTTTAGAAAGCTCGACCTTTCAGTGGCGTCTATCCTTCGCCAGCTTCAGAATAAATGATCTGCTCGTAATGTTCGAGGCCTTCGCCGGGTACCTTACTTTTCCCGTCAGGGATCTTAATTGGCAAATTCCAAATGGCCCATTGAATTGGGGTACGTCATGAATTGCGGCTTTGTCGCTACCTTTGTCGGTTGCGAGACAAGCGTTCCTGTTCTCAAGCCCGTATTTTACGCCCACATAACTGAAATCGCAGCGAATTATTATTCGTCATCTCAATCGGCCTGCCTGGCACGAATCTTGAGAGCTATTGCGAGGCAGCGGAACAACCGCCGCATCTGCATAGCTTCGAACACATGAAGGAACGCCAAGCATGGCAGCCCGACTAGTGGTACTGATTGTCGGCACGCATTCGGCGGCCGAGCAGAAGGCCATACGCCGTCACCTGCAGCGCAAACGCAGCGTCGATGACGATTTCGTCATCCGCACCGTCTTCGTGCGAAGCGTCGAGGACGCGCTACACGAGACGCGCGTCAACACCGAGATCCAAGCCGTGGTTATTCGCAACGGGTTGCCCCTCCGCTCCCAGGACCGTCATCTGGCCACGTCGCACTGGGGGCTCGAGGGGCTGGGCGCGGACATCGAGGCCGTTCCGGAATCTGAGCGCGGCCCGACGCTCGGCCGCCTGATTGCGGAGTTTCGACCAGAGCTCGATCTCTATCTCTTCACCGACGGCAATGTTGAGGAAATCGCCGCGCGCACGGGCGAGACCTTCACGCGCATCTTCTTCCGCGAGGAGGACTGCGACGAACTCTATTCATCCATCATCCGCAACGTCGTGCAGCGCTACGATGCGCCGTTCTTCTTTGCCCTGCGCGACCACGCCAAACTGCCGGTAAGCAACTTCCACGCCTTGCCGGTCTCCCGCGGCAAGTCGATCAGAAATTCGAAATGGATCGGCGCCTGCGCTACGATCTAGTTGGCCGTCGAAGTGCCGTTAAGAAGAAAAGAAGCGCGATCAAGCGCATGAAACACTCGAAGCGAACGAGGGCCAATCATGAAATGCATTAGCGATATTGCCGAGCTTCGCCTCTTCATGCTCCGCAACGAACGACCGATCTATTTCATCTCAGCGTCGCTTTTCAATCTGATGGGCATCGACGAATGGGTAGGGAGCTTCAAGTTCATCAGCTACATCGACCCCTTCGACGGGCGCCATCCCGACGTTTTCGTTCCCTCCAAAATCCCCGGTTTCAAGCCCAAGAGCATCGAGGACATCACCAACCACCTCCTCCAGCACCCGGAAGTGATCGACTATATCAGCAGGCGCGGCGGCCGCCCCGGTATCGTCTGCCTGATGTTCAACGAAAAGACCGAAGAAATCTGCAAGAAACTCGGCGTGGAGATCTTGCTCCCGACGGCCAAGTTGCGCCAGCACTTTGACAACAAGATGGAAACAGTGCGCATCGGCAACAAGGCGGGCGTGCCCTCCGTGCCCAACACGCTAGGCCCCGCCCGCACCTATGAGGAACTTGATTGTTCGGCGAGAAAGGCTGGTCTCGGCGCCGACCTGGTGGTGCAGACCGCCTTCGGCGACAGTGGCAAGACGACCTTCTTCATCGCCAGCGAGGATGACTACAACCTCCACGCCGCGAAAATTTCCGCGGAAGATGAGGTCAAGATCATGAAGCGCATCAACTGCCGCAGCGCGACTATCGAGGCCTGCACCACGGCCTCCGGCACGCTCGTCGCCCCACTTATGACCGAAATCATCGGCAAGCCGGAGCTGACGCCCTACAAGGGCGGCTGGGCTGGCAATGAAATCTTCGCCAACGCCTTTTCCGAAGAGGTTTGCGCCAAGGCGCGTGACATGACCATCCGCCTCGGCGATCAGTTGCTCCAGGAAGGCTATCGCGGCTGTTTCAATGCTGATTTCCTCGTCGTTCCCGAGGACAATGAGGTCTATCTCGGCGAGCTCAATCCGCGCATATCCGGCGCAAGCTCGCTGATAAACCAGGCCGCCTTTGCCTTTGCCGATGCGCCACTCTTCCTATTTCACCTAATGGAATTTCTCGGTATCGAGTACGATATCGACGTTAAGGAACTTAACGATCGTTGGGCACGGAAGGAACTCATCGATTCCCGGTCGCAGTTGATTCTCAAGTCGAGCGAGGACGTGGGGATTGCCGCCCATGCGCCGGCGACGGGCATTTACCGGATGGCGCCGGACGGCAGCGTGTCATACGACCGCTTCGCCTGTAGATGGAAGGCGATAGAGAACGATGGGGAGGCGTTCTTCTTGCGCTTCACCGGCCGCGGTGACGCCCGCTACAAGGGCGCCGACCTCGGAGCCCTTGTCGTGCGCGGGCGGGGGCAGGACGACGAATTTGAGCTAAACGATCGCGCCAGGAACTGGATCAAAGGCATCAATCGCCTTTATGTCAGCAAGCCGGCCACCGAAGTCCAGCACGCCTAAGCGAAGGAGCCGATCCGTTGAAGATTCTGCAGGACGCCATGGACTTCAAGTTCGAAGCTATAAACGAAGATGTACCCGGTCCCAAATGGCGCCGGGTGTTCGATCGCCATTGGCCCGTCTACAGCCGCTGGTTCGTGCGCGAAGGTGTCCGATCGCGCCCGACCTATTCCGTGAGCCTCAGTGCATTGCGGACACATATGCCGAAACTGCTGCCGACCTACGAGGCGATCGTGGAGACGGCCGGCGGCGGGGATCTCGAAGCCCGCTTCCTATCCATGTGGTGCCCGCCCTTCTATGTGGGCGGCTGCTCGCAGGCGATCGTGACCGGTGCGGAGCCGTCGCTCATTCGCAACTATGACTATAGCCCGCGCCTTCTCGAAGGCACCTGGCTCGCGTCGCGCTTCAACGGCAAGCGCGTCGTCGCGGTGGTCGATTGCCTGTGGGGCGTGCTCGACGGCATCAACGAGGACGGGCTGGCGGTCTCGCTCGCCTTCGGCGGGCGCACAGCCGTGGGGCAGGGGTTCGGCATGCCGATTGTGCTGCGATACGTGCTGGAGTTTGCCAACACCACGGCCGCAGCCGTTGCCATGCTCCGTGATATTCCAGTGCACATGTCCTATTCCATCGCGGTGATCGACCGTCAGGGAAACTACGCGACCGTCTATGTAAATCCGGATCGCCCAGCGGAAGTGGTGGAGCGTCGCGTCAGCACCAACCACCAGCACGGCGTAGAATGGGCGTGCTACGCCGAGATCACCAATTCGGTCGAGCGCGAGGCGGCGGTGGAGAAATTGCTGCCCGCCTCGGCGAGTATCAAAGACGTTCTTTCCGGCTTCCACCGACCCCCCGTGTATCAGACACACTACGGACGTGACTGCGGCACGCTCTACACCGCCGTCTACCGGCCGCTCGACGCCTCGGTGGAACTGGTCTGGCCGGGGTCAGTCTGGCGGCAGTCCTGCGCGGATTTCCAGGACGAGGTGCGGACCATCCGCTTCAACGACGGGGATTTCGGCCTCGCGCCGACCTTGAATGGGGCTCGGTGAGCAGCTGACGATCATGTGGATCGATTATTTTGCCCTCGTGTAACTGATATCCAGCAGCAGCGATTTCGTGTCTGTCGCAACAAAGCACGATCCATTGTCACTCAGCCATTCGACGGCTTAGGAAGGGTATTGATGCGGCCAAACGGTTTTCGACGGCCGTGACGACAAGGTTCTGAACATCTTCGCTTTCGATGCCTTCACCTTTGGTTCGGACGGTGCAACAGCTCCCGCGAATGTGGAAGTGATCCCTACGAGGGGGGCTGGACATGGGCTGCCATGAGAAAAGGCCGGGCGACCGGTGAAGACGAACCGCCGCGTTGCGGTGAGCCTAGCGCGTCTGCACCGCTCGGGCGAGCTGACCGCGGTCTGAAAACATCCTGGTTCTTGATCTAGCCCAATGCAATCTTCCTGCATTCCTGCTCTTTCTGGAGGTGGCTCACTACCACGATCTTATCAGCAACAAAGACCGCGCACTGGAATTGCTCGAGCTCCCCCTGACGTCGCTGGACGGGTAATGCCTGGGGCGGGAGGTCTGAAAGAGAGGGCCTTATCATATCTGCTGCAGACCCTGACCAACTACACGCGAGAAGTTTTGTTGCGTGGCTCAGGGGAAGAATGTTGCCGAACTCCCCAGTCCCGCAATTTGATCAACTCCAGCAAAGGACAATGGATGGCGCGCGAATACTTCCATTCCCTGGCTGGGTCGACGCACCCAGCCTTGCAACCGCACGGCGACACCGATCCATCAACACCAGTAGCTTATGCAGCGGACAACTCTGGCACCACACAAAGCCGATCTGAGCCGACAAAGCTCAGGTCCAAGACGGAGGTGCCAGACGAAACACTCGGTCAGTTGATGAAGCGCGTCATTACCGTATCCGCAATCACTTTCTGCTTACTGGTGCCCACCCCATCATTGGCGGCCGCAAACAACGCTTTGTATTCCTTCGACGACGGGAATTTCTTCGGCGGACTCGGCCTCGCCAACATCAAGACCCAGGAATTTGTCTATAACGGCGACCACAAGAACAGCCAGCTGAACTGGGAAAGCAATGGGATGACCCTCTTCGCTGTTGGTGTGGACGCGAAGATCGACAACGACAGCGTAAAGGGCAGCGTCGAAATCGGCAGCGGCGGCAACGGCCACATGGTTGACTACGACTGGAAGAGCACCGGGCACGATGACTGGAGCGACCGCTCAATCCATCCCCTCACCGAACTCGATCACTATGTCGCCGGAGCGATCCAGTTGAACCGGATCATCTACGGCAACGCGACTACCAGTATCGCGGTCGGCGCCGGTATCCACTATGCCGACGTCAAGTGGACCGCCTATGGCGGGTCCGGCATCTATACGAAGGAAAAGTTCCGGGACACACCTAAGGTTTGGCCAGACTGGGAAAGAGGCATCAGTTACCGGCAACAGATACCGATTGGCTTCCTCAGCCTGAGCGGCGAACACGTCCTCGGCGATCTTACGATCAGCGGCGGCCTTCAGACCGGCTTGAGCTTCGGCATCAACGACACCGACGACCATTGGCTGAAGCATCTCCGTTTTCATGATGACATAAACCCAGCGCCGACGATCGGCGCAACTGTTGCCCTTGACTACGCGATGACGCCAGCTGCTTCGCTCTATCTGTCCGCTTCATTCGAGCGGGTGTTTAACAGCCGCGGGAAAACGCAAGTAGACGACACCGAGAAGGGCACACGCTCCGCTTGGGAGAAGGATGCGACCGGGGCAAACTTTCAGTCGATGTCGATCTTCCTCGGGGTAAAGGCCACGTTTTGACCTGGCAGCATGACTATTTTCATCAGAAGGCTATCGCCGCACATCAGTCTGACTATTCCGGGACACAACAGCCTGGAAGATTGGAGTCGGAACAAGGGCAGTTCGGAAATCGTACGAAAGTCTGAACGGAGCAGGAACAGGCGCTCAGACGGAAGATCAAGGCCTGATCGGGTCCAGCGGTTAGCCATGTTAACGCCTCAGGAACTGAAGTAATTTCGCGGAGAGCTGACATTGGAGAACGATTTTTAGGCGGAGCGCTCGGCAAGGACGGTTGGAGAGAGGTTCCAGTCGGTCAGTCACGGAGAAACCGACATGGCACAGGCCATTGACAAAATCACCCTCACCGCAGCCCGCGATATTCTCGTTCAACAAGCTGTGCTCAGTCAGCAGAACGTCCGCAAGATCAAGGTAAGCGTGTCGATTGAAGACCTCGCGGAAGATATCGCCACCGTGGTCTTTTGACCAGCCTCAATGTTGCACCGAACTCGACGACGATGGGGTTTAGACCGGCATCTATCGCTTCCCGCCGGCGGTTGCCGGTATCGTGCCCTTGAACGGCTGTTGCGCAGAAGCGCCTTGCCAGGACCGCCGGCGTTCCCTGCATCGCCAGCCGCGGCGAGACGCTCGAGGTCGAGGATTCCGTTGCCGGGAACGTTCAGCGCGTCGGCGTTCATCCGCTCGACCAGTTCCGCGCCCTCCAGAGCCTGCGGGAACAAGGGGCAAACGCTGCTGCAGCCTGTCGAGGTCTTGAGTCTTCACCGCCTCAATCGTTGCACCCGTTCTGTTCGGTTGGGGGCGAGCTACCGTAACGGCCCAGGCCGTGAGCGGGTGACCTTGCAGAGTTTCTCGTTGCAGCGCGGGCGATCGGCCGATATTTTTTTATCTCTTGCGATCGGCGAGTGAGACGATGTTATCTTTTCAACTTTGATGTTGACAATAGTTAATAATCCCACATAACGTCTCCCCTTGCCGAAAGGCACAAGAGAAATATCGGGAGGAGAACAAGATGAATTCCTTGAGCGGATTCCGCCCACGGGGTGCGGGCGCGGTGTTGCGCGGCAGTGCCCTCGTCGCGATGGGTTTGTGTTGGGCCGTTCCGGCATTCGCCGACGATGTAATTCGCGTCGTTTCGCCTTACCAGACTACGACGCTTGATCCGATGCGCTCCGCGGCCGCCGGCAACATCGAAACTTACGGCCAACTTTATTCGCGTCTGCTGCGCCGGAACTCTGAAACCGGCGCGCTCGAGCCGGGGCTCGCCGAGAAATGGGAGATTTCGCCCGAAGGCAGGAGCTACACCTTTCATCTGCGCGATGCCCAGTTCTCGGACGGTTCGCCGATCACGGCTGCCGACGTGGCCTTCAGCCTCAACCGTGTCCGAAGCGACAAGAGGTCGGCTTATCCTGCGCCGCTGGGGGCGGTGGAATCGGTGACCGCGGCGGATGCGAAAACCGTGTTGATCACGCTCAAGTCGGCCTTCGCGCCTTTCCTTGGCAACGCGGAAATCTGGAACACGGGCATCGTCTCGAAGAGCGATGTCGAGAAGCGCGGCGATGAGGCGGCTTTCGCCACGGTCCCGGTTACGTCCGGCCCCTATGAAGTCAAACAGTGGAAGCCGAACGAGAAGCTTGTTCTCCAACCCAATCCGCACTACTGGCGCAAGGGCTATCCGAAGTCGGACGCCACGGTCGAGCTGATCGAGATCACATCGCCCGAAACCCGCATCGCTATGCTGAAGGCCGGCGAGGTCGACGTGGTGCGCGCGGTGCCGTGGGCGCAGATCGACGAGCTGAAGGCGGCCGAGTCGGTGGATATGCGGCTCGAGCCTTCGACCACGATCTACATGACACTGCTCAACCACAAGCGCGAGCCTTTCTCCAATCTGAAGGCGCGGCAGGCGGCTGGCAAGGCAATCGATAACCGCGCCATGGCCGCGGCCATCACGCGTGGCTATGCCGAACCGGCGAACACCACGCTGCCGGGCAGCCTCGATTTCCATGACAAGGATTATCCGGGCATCCCGCACGACCCCGCCAAGGCAAAGCAACTGTTGGCCGAATCCGGCATGGTGGGGCGCGAGGTAAAGATCCTGGCGGCCGCCGATGCGCCGTCCCAGCAGACGGCGCTGCTGATGCAGGCCCAATGGCAAGCGATCGGGTTAAAACCGGTGATTGTGAATGTCGATAGCGGCGCTTGGTGGGATGCGACAGGCAAAGGCGACTACGACGCCGCAGCCAACTGGTGGTACAACGAGACTCCCGATCCTGACCTTGCCGTCCGCTGGGCCGTGTGCGGATCCTGCGGCTCGAACTCCTACAACACCTTCTATGCAAATCCGAAGGTGGACACGCTCGTGGAGCAGGGCACCAAAGAGGCGGATCAGGCCAAGCGCGCGGAAATCTACAAGAAGATTCAAAAGATCACCACCGAGGAGGTGGCGCAGATCCCCCTCTATTATGCGCCAAATGCGGTTGCCTATTCGAAGCGTCTCCAGGGTCTCAAGCTGACGCCCTCGCTACAGTGGACGCTGGAAGAAACCTCCATCGGCCAGTGAGCCGCCTTCGCCCCTGACACTCGAACCGGAGAACCGGATTGACTCTACTGCAACTCATTTCGCGGCGCCTGCTGCAATTGATCGGTGTGCTTGCCGGTATCAGCCTCGTGACGTTCCTTTTAGTGCACATGGCGCCGGGCGATCCCGCGCGGCTTCTTGCCGGGGAGAGGGCGAGTGCTGAAACCATCGCTGCGATCCGGTCGCAATATGGGCTCGACCTGCCGCTCTGGCAGCAGTTCCTGACCTATCTTGCCAATCTCGCTTCGGGCGATATCGGCCTGTCGCTGCGCTTTCAGCGACCGGTGAGCCAGCTTATTGAACAGTTCATGTGGCCGACGCTGTTCCTGACCGGCTATGTGCTGTGCCTCGCCATCCCACCGACGGTCGTGCTCGCCTTCCTCGGCGCCCGCCGTCCAGGCGGCATCGCAGACCAGGTCGTTCGCCTTTTGGGGATTGCCGGCCTCACCATCCCGGTATTCTGGCTAGGCATCATGATGTCGCGCTTCTTCGGCGTCAGCCTCGGCTGGTTTCCGGTCTCGGGCTACGGCGCCGGTTTCACAGGCCATCTTCATCACCTCTTCCTGCCGGCCCTGTCGACGGCCATCTGGCTGGTACCGGTTCTGACTCAGAGCCTCCGCGCCGCCCTTATCGAAAAAACGACGGCCGACTTCGTCACCGCCGCGCGGGCGCAGGGCGCCACAGAGCGGCAGATATTCTGGCAGACCATGTTGCCGAACGCCGCGCTGCCGACGCTCAACCTGCTCGGCGTCATGGTGGCCTTCATGATCGGCGGCGCCGTCATCGTCGAAACCGTCTATGCGGTGCCCGGCCTCGGCACGCTGATGGTCAACGCGCTGCTCGGGCGCGACTACTATGTCGTGCAGGGCTTGACGCTGATCTTCGCGGTCTCGACCGTCCTGATCACGCTTATGGTGGATCTGCTCACCGCCTTCATCGACCCGCGCGTCCGGTTCTGAGGAGATAGCCCATGGCTGACAGCCCTATTCTTGTGCAAACCGCGCCACCCGTCGGCAGCATTACCCCTACCATCCTGATTGCAGTCGTCATTCTTGGTGGATGGCTTGTGATGGCGCTAGCCGCCTCCGCGATCGCGCCCTATGATCCCAATGCTATTGACATCATGAATATGCTTTCGCCGCCGAGTGCCGCCCATTTGTTCGGCACGGACCAAGTCGGTCGCGACGTCTTCTCGCGGGTTCTTTTCGCAAGCCGGGTCGATCTGCTGCTGTGTGTGGCCGGGGTGCTTCCGCCCCTCCTGATCGGCACGACGATCGGGCTGTTGAGCGGCTATTTCGGGGGTGCGGTCGATACCGTGTTCATGCGCATCTATGACCTCACCGTCGCGTTCCCCTTTTTTGTTCTGGTGCTGGCCATTGTCGGCGTGCTCGGGCCGGGGCTCGTCAACTTCATCCTGGCGCTGACCCTCGTTGGCTGGGTCAGCTATGCGCGTTTGGTGCGGGCGCAGGTCCTGACGATCCGCGAAAGCGAGTATATCCAGGCGGCCAAATGCCTCGGCTATTCTCCGGCCACCATACTCAGCCATCATGTGCTCCCCAACGCCATCGGACCGGTCATCGCCTATGCAGCCAGCGACGCGGTGCTCGTCATGCTCGCCGGCGCAAGCTTCGGCTTCCTCGGCATGGGCGCGCAGCCGCCGCTCGCCGAATGGGGCGTGATGATCGCCGACGGTCAGGCTTTCGTGGAGCAAGCCTGGTGGATCTGCCTGTTTCCGGGATTGGCCGCCATTTCGCTCGGCCTCGGTTTTGCTCTGCTCGGCGATGGACTGGGGCAGATACAGCGGATGGGAGTTACGGCATGAGCGGGGGGGAAACGGGCAAGCCGCCGCTGCTTGAAGTCAAGGATCTGTGCGTCAGCTTCGGTGGTTTCGCGGCGGTGAAGAACGTATCGTTCACGCTCCAGCCGGGAGAAATCCTCGGCATCGTTGGCGAAAGCGGTTCGGGCAAATCCGTGACCTGCCGCGCCCTGATGCGGCTGCTGTCGGCTAAGGCACGCGCCGACGGCACGGTTAGGCTCGACGGACGCGACCTGCTGACGCTTGGCGAGGACGAGCTGTGTGCCATTCGCGGCCGCGACATCGGTATGATCTTCCAGAACCCGGCATCGCATCTCGATCCATTGCGCCGCATCGGCCCGCAGGTCGCGGCGCCGATGATCCGGCACCTCGGGATCGGCATGCGCGAAGGCCTACAACGCGCGATTAACCTGCTGGAGGATGTGGGTATACACGAGCCGGAAAAGCGCGCACGGTCCTATCCGCACGAGTTTTCCGGCGGCATGAAACAACGGGCGATGATCGCCGCCGCGATCGGCTGCCAGCCGAAGCTGCTGATCGCCGACGAGCCGACGACCGCTCTCGACGTCACGGTGCAGGCCCGCATCCTGGAACTGCTCAAGGAGCTCAATCGCAAGAATGGGCTGGCGATGATCCTCATTTCGCACGATCTCGGCGTCGTCGCGGATATCTGCTCGCGTGTGGTGGTCATGCGCAATGGCGAGGTGGTGGAACAGGGGCCGATCGACGACGTCATCAACCGGCCGCGCCATCCCTATACAAGACTGCTGATCGAATCCCAGCCAGGCCGCAAGAGCTATGGCACTGCGAGCGGTCCGGATCGGGCAATGCCGCTGCTCAGCATCGAAAATCTTTCGGTGACCTTCCCCGCCGGACACGGCCTGCTCAGCGGCTTCGGAACCGACAATTCCTTCCGGGCCATCGACGGCATAGATCTTATGATCAATACCGGCGAAACCGTTGGTATCGTAGGCGAAAGCGGCTCCGGCAAGAGCACGCTCGCCCGGTCGATAATTCGCCTGAACACGCCGAGCGGCGGTGCGATCCGCCTAGACGGGCAGGATGTCGGCGCACTCGGGGGGGAGGCGCTGACGGCGTTCCGTCGCCGTGTGCAGATGGTGTTCCAGAACCCGTACGATTCACTCAATCCGCGCCTGACCATTGCCGAGGCCGTCGCCGAGCCGATCTGGCGGCATGGCATCGCGGACCGAAAGACGGCGCGGAAAGAGGCCGACGTCTTGCTGGATATGGTGGAATTGCCGAGCAGCCTGCGCGATCGCAAGCCACAGCAGCTTTCCGGCGGCCAATGTCAGCGCGTCGGCCTTGCACGAGCGTTGGCGCTGAAACCGCAGCTTCTCATCGCCGACGAAATCACCTCGGCGCTCGATGTCACGACACAGGCGCAGATCCTGGAATTGCTCGTGCGGCTCCAGCGTGAGCGCTCGCTGACGCTGCTCTACATCTCGCACGATCTCGCCGTGGTGAGCAGCCTTTGTCAGCGCGTCTACGTCTTCAAGGCCGGGCGTGTCGTCGAGCAGGGCGCGGCGCAGCAGGTTCTGTCCAGACCGCAGGATCCTTATACGCAGGCGCTGGTCGGTTCGCTGGCCCGGCTGCCGTCGGTCCGGACAATTTCCCTTTCACAAGCGGTAGTAATCCATGCGCCTTGATGAATATGCAGCCCATGATGGAACCGGCCTCGCCCGGCTGCTGGCGAAAGGCGAGGTCACTCCGAAGGAGCTCGGCCGGTGCGTCGAACAGGCCGTCGCGGCTGTGAACCCGGCGCTGAACGCCGTCATCGAACTGTATCCGGACGCGCTCGAGACCCTGCCGGAGGCGGCGTCCGCCACCCCCTTCTGCGGCATTGCCACCCTCACCAAGGACTTCCCGATCGAGGCGGGCCGCCCGGCCGAGTTCGGCAGCCGTCTCGCGCGAGGTTTCCGCGCCGGCCATGACTCCGTCTACTGGACACGGTTGCGCGCCGGTGGCCTGAACAATGTCGGCCGCACGACAAGTTCCGAATTCGGCGTGCCAGCGGCGACGGAATCGCCCCTTTATGGCGCAACGCGCAATCCTTGGAACCCAGAGCGCGGCGTCGCGGGTTCCAGCGGCGGCGCGGCGGCGGCCGTCGCCGCAGGCATCGTGCCTTTTGCACAGGGCAGTGACGGGGGTGGATCAATTCGCAATCCGGCCGCGTTCTGCGGCTTGATCGGTCTGAAACCTTCACGCGGGCGGGTTACCGGCGCGCCGAATGGGAATGCCCCGCTTCTGGGCCTGGCAACGGCCTTCATGCTCACGCGCTCAGTCCGCGATACCGCAGCCCTGCTCGACCTGTGCCATGGCCCGGAAGCCGGCGACGGCTATGAGATCGCGCCGCCAGTGGTCACCTATCTCGACGCCATCAAGCACCGGCCGCAGGGGCTGCGCATCGCCCTGTGCACGCGCTCATGGTCCGGTGTGCAGATCGACCCGGAGGTTGTCACCGCGACAACATCGGCGGCGGAGCGGCTTTCATCCCTTGGCCACCATGTCGAAGAGGCCTCGCCGGATTTTGATTATCCGGCCTTCCTCCAGGCGCAGAAGGTCATCTGGGCCGCCGACGCCGCCGCACATATGCCGGCGATGGCGCGGCATATGAATCGCTTGCTCGAGGAAGCGCTTGGCACGAGCGTATATGCTCTTTATCGATGGGGGCTCGGCATCAGCGGTGCACAGCTTATCGACGCGCTTGCCGTCTATGATCGGGTGACGCGGCAGGTTGGGCGCTTCCTTGCCGGATATGATCTTTTGCTGACACCGACCAGCGCAATGCTGCCGGAACCGATCGGCACGTTCGATCCCGATCGAGCGGGCATCGATGCGGAAGGCGTATTCAATGATCTTGCGCCGAAGGAGACTTATACTGCGTTGTTCAATGCGACGCGACAGCCCGCGATCTCCCTACCGCTTGGAAGCAGCCGGGATGGTCTACCTATCGGGATTCAGCTTGTCGCCCGTTTTGGACGTGAGGATCTGCTGCTTGCGGCGGCGCTGCAAATCGAGGAAGAAGTGGACAGCGCTCCCGGCGTCTGGGGGCAGGGGCGTCCAGCCATTCACGCCGGCAATTTCTAGGAGTCTGTCACTGTGGTGAAAGCACGAAGCGGCAAGGATGCTAACGGATCGAGCGACGTTGAGCAGAAAATAGACATCGATGCGATCCTGCGCGACCGCATGTCCGGTTTCTCGCCCTCGGAGCAAAGCCTTGCGGCTTATATCTTGGATAATATTCAAATATTGCCCTTCGAGACCGGCAGCAGCATAGCTGAGGCGGTCGGCGTCAGCGAAATGACCGTCACGCGGTTCGTTCGTGGCCTCGGTTTCGAGAACCTGCGCGACCTCAAGAAGCGGTTGCGCGTCGCGGTCGCGGACAAGGACAGCGAGGTCGACGATTACATGGCTCGTTTTCAAATGCGCGAAGGCCGACAGCAGATGCTGCAGGAAAGCCTGCGGCTGGAGCTCGACGCTGTCGTGAAGGCCTACGTCTTGACTACCACGGACGTGTGGGACGAGGCCGCAAGCCTGCTCGTGAAGGCGCGCACCATCTATGTCGTCGGCTTCCAGGCCTCGAAGGGGCTGGCCATGGATTTCGCCAGCCGCCTGCTCTGGGCGCGCTCCAACGTGATTTTCATCGACAACGCCTCGGGCACGTTTGGCGAGATCATCAATGCAGATCCCAAGCAGAGCGCCGTCGTCCTCGTTGACACGGCCTCGTATGCGACCCGCGGCATCAAGCTGGTGGAGAAGTTGAAGTCGATGGACATGCCGCTGGTCATCGTCACCGACAAGTTCAGCCACTGGGCTTTTGCCTATACGCGCTTCGTCTTCGAGGCGCATACGCATGTGAAAACCTTCTGGGATTCTACGGCAAGCCTCAGTGTCGTACTCAATCTGCTCATCGACGCCGTTGCCACCAAACTAGGGCCGAAGGCTAAGCGTAACTTCGCCAAGATGAGCGACATGGGCACCCTCTTCGGGGAGTTCGTCGGAGGCAGCTATCTCCGCCGCAACGATTGATCCATTTCAACCGCAAATGAGAGCATGAATGACCAGTATTTCGCCATTCCGTGATCCGACTTTACCCTGCAATATTCGCATTCCAAACCAAGACTGGGACCGCGCGCCCTGGAATCGCTGGACCTTCCAGCATGTCCGGGAAATACTGCCGACAACGCAGGTCTGGCGCGGAGCGGGTCCGGCAAGCGTGTTGCCGGCCGATCTTCGGGATATCGAGGTCATCCCCTTCGAGGTGGAAGAGCAGGCTTATACCATTGGCAGCTTCCTCGAGACGAGCTATGCCAATGGCTTCCTGGTGCTTCATGGCGGCAAGATCGTCGCCGAGCGTTACCTGAACGGTATGACACCGTATACCCAGCACCTGTCGCAATCGGTCGCCAAGTCGGTCGTCGGCACCCTTGCAGGTATCTTGATCGGCCGCGGGATGGTCGACCCGACCGCGTCTCTGACGCACTATCTCCCCGAGCTGGCGGCGACGGCCTACAACGGCGCGACCGTGCAGCACGTGCTCGACATGACAAGCGGCGTGGCCTTCGACGAGACCTATACTGCGCTCGATTCCCACATGGCGCAGTTGGATGTCGCCAGTGGATGGAAGACGCTTGTCAACCCGAACTGGCATACGAATGTCTGGGACCTGATGCTGTCTTTGAAGGATCTGGAGTGCCCGCACGGTACCTCCTTCCGCTATCGATCGATCGAGACGGATGTACTGTCCTTCGTTCTACAGCGTGCCGCCGCTACCCCGCTTGCAGAACTCGTCAGCCGTGAATTGTGGGCGCCGATGGGGGCGGAGGAAGACGCCTATTTTACCGTGGACGCTGCCGGCTATGCTTTGGGTGATGGCGGGTTCAATGCGACTCTTCGCGACTATGCGCGTCTCGCCCTGCTGCATCTTCGCGGCGGCGAGATCGACGGCCGGCGCATCGTGCCGACCGAGTGGATTGCCGGGACACGGTTCGATGCTGATCCGAGGCTCTTCGGTGGCATCTATCAAGAGGTTCTGCCCGCCGGCGCGTATCACAACCAGTTCTGGATCGAAGATACCGCACGCGGCGTGTATATGGCCCGCGGGGTATTCGGGCAACTGATTTATATCGACCCGGGGGCGGACTTCGCGGCGATAGTCTTGTCGAGTTGGCCGGAATTCGTCAGCACGACGCGGACGCGGACAGCGCTGACGGCGGTGAGGGCTGTAAGAGAAGCGCTGTCGTAGTCGCAATCGGGCTATTCTCTTGTTCAGATTGACGTGATCGCCAAGAAGCTGCACCGATATCGCTCAACCATTCTCCGTGAGCTGCGCCGCAATACCTTCGAGGGTCGTGAGATGCCGGAGTGCGACATCTGCCGGAACATAGTGCCGGACGTCGGCCCGGTACGTCAGGGGCCGACATGTCCGGGTTTTTAGCCGGGAGGTCAACATTCTGAACCCCGATGTGGTCGCCGCACGCAAGCAGTTCGGGTATCGGGAATGCGATCTGATGCAGTTCCGCAAGAAGTTCGGAAAGGCCACCGTGACGTCGCTGGTCGAACGGGTCATCCGATTCCATGATGGACGACTTAACAGGCTGCTGAAATTGACGCTGCGTTGCCGGCGCCCTTCCTGTCGCGCGACGCAATCGTCGCAGAGGCTAGTTCCACTTGGATGGGCCAGACGGAGCACTTTATCGAACATCACGGCGTGATCGATCCAGCCGGTAGCTTATGAAATGAGGTAACCGCTGCCGGCCTTCAGCACCGTCCGGCAAGAATTCAAGAGACCCTCCCCGCTTCCGTGGGGAGGGCCTCATTTCTTCCTATTCCGCCGCCACTTCCGCTTCCTCGGGGTGATTGGAGAGGGAGCCGCCGGACTGGCGGTCCCAGAGGTCGGCATAGATGCCGCCAGCCTCGATCAACTCGCCGTGCGAGCCGGCCTCGATGATCCGCCCCTTGTCGAGTACGATCAGACGGTCCATCTCCGTCAGCGTCGACAGCCGGTGGGCGATGGCGATCACCGTCTTGCCCTCCATCAGGGTGAAGAGGTTTTTCTGGATCGCCGCCTCGACTTCCGAATCGAGTGCCGAGGTTGCCTCGTCGAGCACCAGGATCGGCGCGTCCTTCAGGAAGATTCGGGCGATCGCGATGCGCTGCCGCTGGCCGCCGGAGAGCTTGGCGCCGCGTTCGCCGACCTGCGCGTCGAGCCCCGCGCGGCCCTGGATGTCGACGAGGCCTTCGATGAACTCCCAGGCATTGGCGCGTTTGGCGGCCTCGATCACCTCGTCGTCCGTTGCTTCGGGGCGACCATAGGCGATATTGTCACGGATCGAGCGATGCAGCAGCGAGGTGTCCTGCGTCACCACGCCGATCAGCGAGCGCAGGCTTTCCTGGGAGACGCCGGCGATATTCTGCCCGTCGATGGTGATGCGGCCGGCCTCCAAATCATAGAAGCGCAGCAGCAGGTTCATCAGCGTCGTCTTGCCGGCGCCGGAACGGCCGACCAGACCGACCTTCTCCCCCGCCTTGATGTCGAGCGACAGGTTGTCGATGACGCCCTTGCTCTTGCCGTAGTGGAAGCGGATGCGGTCGTAGTGGATCGCGCCCTTCTTCGCCGTCAGGGTGGGTGCGCCCGGCTTGTCGATGATGTCATGCTGTTTGCTCATCATCTCCATGCCGTCATAGACCGTGCCGATATTCTCGAACAGCGCCGTGACTTCCCGCATGATCCATTGCGACATGAAGTTGAAGCGCATGGCAAGACCGATGGCGATGGCGATGGCGCCGACCGAGATCGCTCCGTTCAGCCAGAACCAGATCGATTGGCCCGAGATGACGAAGAGCGCAACACAATTGTTCATGTAGACGCAGATGTGGAAAAGCGCCACCTTGCGCAACTGCTTGTGCACAATCTGCAGGAACTCGTCCATGCTTTCCTTGGCGTAGACCTCCTCGCGGCCCGCATGCGAAAACAGCTTGACCGTCGCGATATTCGTATAGCTGTCGACCACGCGCCCCGTCATCATCGAGCGCGCATCCGCCTGCTGGGCTGATATTTTGCGAAGCCGCGGCACGAAATAGGCAACGATGCTGACATAGACGGCCAGCCAGACGAGGATCGGGATCATCAGCCGCCAGTCGGCTGCCGCAATCACGACGATCATCGTCAGGAAGTAGGTGACGACATAGACGAAGACATCGAGGATCCTGATTACCGTTTCGCGTACCGCAATCGAGGTCTGCATCACCTTGGTCCCGACGCACCCGGCCGCCTCGTTGGCGAAGAACGACATGCTGTGGCGCAGCAGGAAGCGGTGCATCTGCCAGCGCGCGCTCATCTGATAATTGCCGAGCATCATCTGGTGCATGATGAAAGACTCGAGCCCGGCCGTCAGCGGCAGGCCGACCAGCACCAGCGCCGCCATCCAGAAGAGCTTGTGGCCTTCCGTCTGCAGGAAGGTGGGGCGGTCGGCATTGGTCAGCCAGTCGACGATGTCGCCGAGGAACTGGAAGAGCGCCACTTCGCCGATCGCGATCAGCGCCGTCAGCACGGCTATCAAGCCGAGCCAAGGCGCAGCCAGTTTGCTGTAGTGCCAGCAAAAAGCAAAGAGACCTTTAGGAGGGGCGACGGGCTCCTCGCTCGGAAAGGGATTGAGGCGCTGTTCGAACCAGCCAAACATTGATTGCTCCAAGGGGTTGCTCTCAGTTGATTTTTCCCATCGTCGTCACGACATTTCCTCCAGGTTTTGAGCCGTTTCTCTATTGACGGCAGCCACACAAGCTGCCGTCTTTACCTGAGAAGACCTTGAGGCGTTGTGCCAGATGGCGCTGGAGATGCAGTGCTAGCGGTCTCACCTCAGTCCTTAAAACTTGTCCGTCCCGAGGGCCTCCATAGCTGCGGCAATCCGCGAGAGGGCAAGAACGTAGGCGGCGGTGCGCAGGGTGATGTTCTTCTCGCGCGCATATGCCCAAACGGCGTCAGCTTCCCTTTCCATTGCCGTCTTCAGTCGCGCAAGCACCTGGTCGAGGGTCCATCGATCGCCCTCGCGGTTCTGGACCCATTCGAAGTAAGAAACCGTAACGCCACCAGCGTTCGCGAGGATATCCGGTAGGATTACGACGTTCATGGCCTTGAGGACCTCATCGGCCTCCGGGGTGACCGGGCCGTTGGCGAGCTCGACGATAAGGCGGGCCGTTATGCTTTCCGCGTTGCCCTTGTGAACCATATTCTCCAGGGCTGCCAGGACGAGGACCTCGCAATCGACCGCGAGGAGCTCGTCGCCAGGAATCTCGGAGACCCCAGCCGAACCTGCCATATTAATGACCCTTCCGCAGCGTTTGGCGGCAAGCAGTTCGCCGATGTCGAAACCAGCCGGGGCATGGACCGCACCCTTCGAGTCCGAGACCGCCACGATCTTGTATCCGTCCGCGGCCACCAACTGCGCCATGTGCATGCCGGCGTTGCCAAAGCCCTGGATCGCCACCCGCGCTCCACGCTTCAATCCGAGAGTGCGGGCTTTATGTTGTATGATGTTATAGGCTCCGCGTGCCGTCGCATCATCGCGGCCGAGCGAGCCGCCAAGGGCGACCGGCTTGCCGGTAATTACCGCCGGTGTCCTCTTGCCGACAATGGTGCTGTATTCGTCCATCATCCACGCCATGGTCTTTTCATTAGTACCGACATCTGGCGCTGGGATGTCTCGGTCTGGGCCAATGACATGAGCGAAAGCCCGGACGTAGGCGCGGGAGAGGCGTTCATGCTCCATGTTGGAGAGGCTGTGAGGATCAACCATCACTCCTCCCTTGGCGCCGCCAAAAGGCAGGTCCATCACGGCACACTTCGAGGTCATCATTAGTGCAAGCGCCATCACTTCATCGCCGTTCACTTGCTGATGGAAGCGGATGCCGCCCTTCGTTGGACCGAGGCTATCGTCATAGCGGCAGCGGAAGGCCAAAAAGGACTTGGTCGAGCCATCGTCCATTCGGATCGGCAGGCGCGCCTGCGTCATCTCGAGCGCGTTTTTCAGCTTTTCGAGAAAACCTGGATCAAGATCCAGGTGCTCGGCTGCTTCAATGAGGCGCTTTAGGGTATTGTCAAAAAGGGTGGCCATTGGCGCATTCCTTTGGCGAATGTCGGGATCAAGATCCCGGTTCCTCTCTGCTTCCAAAAGGGACTGGAAAATATTTTCAAGAAGGGGATCCATTGGTGTCTTCCTTTCTTGGTGTCTCCTAGCACTCGTCGTGCCAGGCCGATGGCGCGCTGATTACCTTGGGGATTTCAGACCAATCCGCTTTCGCCAGGGGTCCAAGTGCGACAGCTTTGTCAGCTTTGCGACAGCGGGTGTCTGCTGCGCTCGGTAGGCCGCAACACTGCTTCCGAGATTGTTTAACGGCCGAAGATATGCCCCGCAGCCCATTGGTTTTGGCGTCCTTTGTGCTCTATCCTTCGTTGGACCGAGGCTATCGGCCGCTAGCGTGTTTTGGGACGTAGTGGACTTGCCAATTCCGGCCTTTCCATAGAATGCGATCTGACGCAGAGCTGCCATGCTTGGCGTTCCTTCATGTGTTCGAAGCAATGCGGATGCGGAGGCCGTTCCGCTGCCTCGCAATAGCTCTCAAGATTCGTGCCAAGCAGGCCGATTGAGATGACGAACAACAATTCGCTGAGATTCCAGTTATGTGGGCGGAAAAAGGCGCAAGATCGAGGAGGTAGCCTTTGTCGCTGATCTGACAAAGGTGACGACAAGGTCGCAAATCGTTGTCATGCGTCTGACGGACCACAAGCTGGCTTCGGTTTGTTCGTTTGGTCAACCGATCAGAACGGCGTTGATGTAAACGATTGAGACGGAGAAAAGCCAAGAGCTCGATGCGCTGCAGCAGCGTCTATGGACGGCTTTCGATTGATATTTCCAAGGGTTTCTCCACGCTTCTGGCAATGATCCTGCATCAGCTAAACCGCTTGTCCAACCTCACTAGGCGCCCGCAGCGTTATTTTCTCGATCGCTGTGCTTCTGATCGCGCATACGGTGTCGCTAGTCAGATTATCAATGGTAAACCGAATCTCGATACACGCCCACCGCACCAGAACGTCAGTCCCCTTGCTATCTCCCGGCGTATTATTCGGCGTTGAAATCTTCCGGCTCGTGGCGCAGCTATCACGGACTTATCCGACCTGAAGCCTATCGAACCGCCCTCCGTTCGCGGTGGTGATCGGGGCGGATTGCGACACGACATGTCGGCAACCCTACAAAACCCCTCCGCATAACGACAACGAAACATGTGCAATCTCGAAGGCTTACCGGCGCAATCTGATTGGCACGAGTAGTGCTCAGAGTAAGCCGGGTCCCTAAAGCCCAAATCCGATTGGGAGCTTAAACGCCTATGCAAATCGTGGTCTGTATCAAACAAGTGCCGGGCTTCGGACGCCTGGTTTCTTCTTCGTCGGGACGCAGACAATTGACGGCGACACGGCCCCGGTCTGACCGGCATCGGAAGGAGGCTGACCCTCCAGCAATCGACTTACATAGCGAGGAGATTTGGAATGGCCTCCTGCTCCATCTGCATCAGAGCTCGGCATCTGCTGGGTCTTCAAGAGCCTCACGACATGTGTGCGACATTGTCGTCGCCTTTGTCGGCTCCATGACGCCCCCGCTAAACGTCTGCGGCAGCACATATTTCCGTTCTGCCCCATCAATCAGCTGAAAATTGTTCTCGGGCTGCGACGGAACCAGTCGCGTCTGATGTGGCGGAATCCACACGGCAGCTGCGACTAGAGCTAGGAGAATAACGATGGCAGCACTTACCCCTGAAATCTCGATAAATAATTGTCTCGGTATTTCGGAACTCCGCTCTGACAATTGGAAATCATTGGAAGACAATCTGGGGCGGCTTTCGACTATCTCCGCCGACCATTCCGATTTCATTACAACTTCTCAGCAGGTGACTCGCGCTATCGAGACTCTGTCTCCATTAGAGGCCTACTTGGGTTATCCCGGTGCACGCGCCTTCGCCAAGCTGAAGGTGATGATACAGAGACTGGAGCTGGTCAGGGCGCATCTCCTGGCTCGGGGGTTTCGAAAGAAGATCGCCAGCCTGGCCCACCGTCAGCGCTATTCCGAAGTGCTGTTTGTCGGCAAGTTGTCGTCCTCCGAGGAGAAGGCCCGACGCCGCTGGCTGAAGCGCAAAAGCGGGATCGGCGATTTCGCCTTTGACACTGTCTTCGTCCAGACATCCGAGGATGCTCTGAACGCATTGCGTGTCAATCCTATCCTCCAAGCCGTGGTTATCCATGACGGCTTTGCCTTCCGCTCGCCGGATTGTCATCTGAACACGTTGCATTCGATTCTCGACGAGCTGGACGTCCTTTTCGAGGCCACTCCGGAGTCCAACCGCGGCCCGCTGCTCGGCACCCACATTGCGAAGCTTCGGCCAGAGGTCGACCTCTATTTCGTCGCCGACTCTTGTGTCGAAGACGTCGCCGAGCGCACGGGCGAAATGTTCAAGCGCGTCTTCCGTCGCGGCGAGGACCAAGACGAACTCCTTCGCGCGATCATGCGCGGCATCGAGCAGCGCTACGAGGCGCCCTGGTTCAATGCCGTAATGGATCACGCCGGACGGCCGATAAGCAACTTCCATGCCCTGGGGATTTCCCGCGCGAAATCTCTCAAGAATTCGAAATGGATCGATGATTTTGAGCAGTTCTATGGCAAGAACCTGTTTCTGGCGGAGACCTCCGCCACCTCGGGCGGCCTGGATTCCCTGCTCGAGCCACGAGGCCCACTGAAGTTTGCGCAGGAAAAGGCTGCGCGCGCCTATGGGGCCAAGCGCACCGTCTTTGTCACCAACGGCACTACGACGGCTAACAAGATCGTGGTACAGACGCATGTCAGGCCGGGCGACGTGGTGCTGGTCGACCGCAACTGTCACATATCAAACCATTTCGGGCTGATGCTGGCGCGCGCGCGGGTACGCTTTCTGAATGCCTATCCGCTGAACGATTATTCCACTTATGGCGCAGTGCCCCTGCGGGAACTCAAGCGAGAGCTTCTCGCCTACAGGCGAGCCGGCGAGCTCGATCGCGTTCGTCTGATTATGCTCACCAACTGCACCTTCGATGGCATCATCTGTGACCCCAAGCGCGTGATGATGGAATGCCTGGCGATCGCGCCGCATCTCGTCTTCGCGTGGGATGAGGCTTGGTTCGCCTTCGCGTACTTTCATCCGACGTACCGGGGGCGCACGGCGATGGGAACCGCCGCCGAGCTTGAAGCGATGTTTCAGGACCCTGACTACGCCGCCGGCTATGAGGCCTTCAGCGCCGAATTCGGTGCTGAAGCCTGGGCGGATGACGAAAGAGTCCTGAGCACGCGGCTCCTCGCGGATCCTTCGAAGGCGCGGGTGCGAGTGTATGCGACCCAATCGACGCACAAGACGCAGACGGCGCTGCGGCAGGGGTCAATGATTCACATCTGGGATCAGGACTTCAATAAGACCGCCTTCACCAATGCCCATTTCACACATACCTCGACCTCACCAAACTACCAAATCCTTGCGTCGCTGGACGTCGCCCGGAGGCAGGCTGACCTGGAAGGTTACAGGCTCGTCCAGCGCCAGCTGGAACTCGGCATGAGACTGCGCAAGCAAGTTTCAGGCGATCCGCTACTTAAGAAGTATTTCCGGGTCCTCGGCCCTGACGATCTCGTACCGCCGGAATATCGCGAGTCGAACGCGGAAACCTATTTCGACGAGAAGACCGGCTGGAGCAATTTCGAGACGGCCGTTCGGACGGACGAATTCGTCCTCGACCCGTCGCGCATCACGCTGGAAATCAGCGGGACGGGCTTAAGTGGCGACACGTTCAAGAAGCGCTTGATGGATAAGTTCGATATCCAAATTAACAAGACCACGCGCAATACCGTGTTGACCATGACCACTTTCGGCACCACGCGCTCCGACGTTGACAATCTCATTCAGGTGCTGCGGAAGTTCGCGCTCGACTGCGAAGAAAAGATGCGCAATTTCTCCCAAATTGAGCAGCGCATTCACGACGATAAAGTTCGCTCGCTGACGCTGACACAGCCCCTGCCATACTTTTCAGCTTTCCATCCGGCGTTCTGCGCGCATATGGAGACCGGAGACGGCGACATAGGCTTGGCGAACAACCTGGCCATGGAAGATGTCAACTGCGAATATCTCCACCCCGCCGACGCCGAACGCGCCATTTCCGGAGGCCGCGTAGTGGTCTCTGCGATTCTCGTTGACCCTTATCCGCCGGGCTCGCCCATTCTCGAGCCGGGCCAGGTGATCGACATTCCGACCCTCAAATACCTGCGCGCGCTCGATGTTCGCGAAATACACGGCTTCGACCATGAAATCGGTTTGCGGGTTTTCACGGAGGAAACGCTCAGCAGAATTCTGGACGAGCGAAAATCCGCCGCCGAGCATGGAGGCACGTCGTGAGCGTCCTGCGGCACCCTGAGCCGCAATTTACCCACCCGCGTCATCAGCGTGCGGCCGTAATGGCCGGAGCGGTAGCCGAGCCGTTCGGGCGTTCGTTCGCCTTTCGCGGGCTGCTAAAGCCTCGTCCATCTCGGCTTCAAGGACCTCCTGCATCACCGCGCGCAGCACCTCGTGCAGCCCATCGGGATTCGAAAGCAGAATATCTTTGACGGCGGCAACAGCAGTCTTATCTTCAGTCTGGTCATGGTAGCGTTCCTTCCAGGGAATCAGGTGACGTTGAACATCAACAACCTGCCATGACCGCCCTCTCAGTGAAATTGCAGAACCTTCCGCACACTACCCTCATTCCCGCACCCCGCATGGCTCCTGTCTACACTTCAGACCCCGCGTTGTCGCGACGCCCGCAAGACTCGGTCCCGGCTTGCCCGCTATGGCTTTGGCCGGATTGGACTTGCACCCAACAAGCAGCTATCAGCTTGGCATGACGTACTCCCAGGGCGTGGTGCTAGATGTTTAGTCCCGGCATTTGATGGTGCATTATTTTCCTCAGAATGGAGGGAGGCACTATGGGCCAGGTTCTGCACGGGAGCGCCACAACGACAGAGGCAATCCGTCGAGCAATACAAAATAGTGAAGAGAGCCTGAGAGCGCTTTCAAAGCGGTATGGGTAAATCAGAAGACGATAGCCAAATGGAAGAGACGGACGTCATTGGCCGATCTTCCGACAGGCCCGAAGGACCCGCATTCGACAATCCTCTCCCTTGAAGAAGAAGCCGTCGTCGTCGCCTTTCGCAGGCATACGTTGCTGCCTCTTGATGACTGCCTCTACGCTCTTCAGCCGACGATCCCGCATCTGACGCGTTCGTCGTTGCACAGGTGCTTGCAACGCCACGGCATTTCACGTCTGCCGGAGGTTGGAGGCGACAAGGAGCCGAAGAAGAAGTTCAAAATTTATCCGATCGGCTATTTCCACGTCGATATTGCCGAGGTGCAGACGCCCGAGGGCAAGCTCTATCTCTTCGTGGCGATTGACCGCACTTCCAAGTTTGCCTTCGCTGAGCTCTATGCCAAAGCTGGCAAGATGAATGCCGCCCAGTTCCTGCGCAACCTGATCGCGGCGGTACCCTACACCATCCATACTATCCTGACCGATAATGGCATCCAGTTCACCAACCGAGCCTGTGACCAAAAAAGTGCTTTCCAGCACATTTTCGACCGAGTCTGTGAGGAATACGAGATCGAGCATCGCCTGACAAAGGTTAAGCACCCATGGACCAATGGGCAGGTCGAGTGGATGAACCGGACGACCAAGGAAGCTACTGTCAAGCGCTTCCACTACGACGATCACGCACAAGTAGCATCTCGCCGACTTCATCGACGCCTACAATTTTGGGCGCAGGCTCAAGACACTAAAGGGCCTCACCCCTTACGAGTTCATCTGCAAAAGGTGGACTTCCGAGCCAGATCGATTCAGCATCGATCCTATCCATCAAATGCCGGGACTAAACAGCTAGATCCTAATTACCTGCGGCTGGACTGGCGATTCCAGATGGTCGGACATCAGGGGCTGCCAATCTCTTTTGGCCTGCTCAGTTGCGTGCTGGAGACGGCGGGGCTGTTCGCTCGGAAATGAACATGCGCGCCGCTCCTATCGCGCCCCGCCTCGCTATCTTACCGTCGCCGGCAGCACTTCGAATTTCCAGAATTTTTCCGGGCTCAAATAGGTCGCTGCAAACGCGCGGATATCCCCGGCGGTGACCTTGCCGTAGCCGCTGAGACTATCGCGTATCCGGTCCAAACGACGCGAGTCCGTCTGGGCGTGGTGCAGATATGCGATCCAATATTCGTTGCTCTGCTGCCGATGCTTCAGTGTCTCGACGATGGGTTCCCGGGCGCGCGCAAGCTCATCCGGAGAGACATCATGCGACCACAGGTCGTTGGCGATCTCGTCGACGAGTGCGTAGAAGCGCGCGACCTTTGCCGGGTCTGTCTCGACGTAGAAATAGGCGTAGCCGTAGCCAGGGACTCCACTTGACAGGTCAGCATCGCCCTGCAGGGCATAACTTGCTCCTTCTGCAATGCGAAACTGGTCGATCAACCTGTTTTGGAAAATCTGGGTGGCAATATTGGCGGTGAAGGACCGTGGCAGGTCGGAAAGCAAATCGCCAATCGGAACTGCGAAGGCAGCGGCTGCAATATCCGCCCCGCCGCTATGGGTCTGCAAAACGGGCTTCTCGGTCGTCGCCGGAAAATGCACGTCGTCCCGATCGTTGCTTGACGCCGTCTCCGGGCGCGGCGGCAAAGCGCCAAAGGTTTCAGCCGTCAGCCGGATCGCGTCGTCCACTGTTACGTCGCCGACGATGGTGATGTCGATGGGGCCATTGGAAACCATAGGCCGGAACAGCGCCTCGAATTCGTCTGGCTTGGCGGCGGACAACTGCGCGCGATCAGGGAAGGTCCAGCGCGGATCGCCCGAATGCACGAGACCTGCGAAATTACGACTGACAACGCCGTCGGGGGTCGCCTGATCCTGACCGAGGCCGCTCAAATAGACCTGCTGCACCCGCTTGAATGCCTCTGGGCGGTATGCGGGATCGGAAGTGTATGCCGCCATCAGCTGCAATTGCGTCGCAAGATATTCCGTCCGCGTGCGACCGTTGAACCTGAAGGAACTGTCGCCGACCGAGAAGTCGATGCTGACGATGGTCGCCGTCAGTGCTTTCTGGATATCCTGGTAATCCATGGCCTTCACGCCGGACCACGCGACGGCCCGAGATGCCCAGATCGGGGCGGAGCGGTCTTTCGGCAGGCCCAGCCGGCCGCGGCCGATATCTTCGCGCACCAGCACTTCATTGGCGCGCAGTTTGGTCGGCTTGACGGTAAGGCGCACGCCGTTGGAAAAGCGTACCATGGTCAAACCCAGATCCTCGACCGTACGGCCTTCGACCACGGCACCCGGTTCGCCGAAATGGGTGTAGGGCCAGGCGACATCGGCCGCACCGGATGGTGCCGAGACGGCAACGGCATTGACGCATCGTAGACTTGCCGAACCGCGTCGGCTCCGCCCTCAGGTGATTGGGCCGTCTGTAGCACGACCTGCGGACCGTTGCCGGAGAAAGCACGCTGCAGGGCCTGATTGACTTCGACCGCCCTGACGCCGTTCGTCATCGTCTCGAACAGCGAGAGGTCTTCGGCAGGCGAGGTGAAGACTTGATTGTCATCGACGCTGCCAGCCAGCGCCGAGGCGATGTCGGTGGTCGTGCGCGTCGCGGCTCCGGCCGCGGCAGCCTGGAGGAAGGAGCGGTATCCAAGAATTTCGCGATCAAGTTCAGCCTGCCCAACGCCGAACTCCTGGATGCGCCGCTGTTCCTGGTCAATGGTCGTCAGCGCCGCCTGCCATTTGTCGGTCTCGGATTCTGCCTCGATCTGGACGACATGAGCGGAATGAAGGAGATCCCGGGAGCCGGCGATCGCACTGATGAATGGGGCATCCGCCTTGCTGGCAATGGTGCTCAGGCGACGCTGGAGCACCATCAGGCCGAGATCTTCGATAAGCTTGATACGGCGCTTGGCGAAGGTGTCAGGCGCCGCGTCATAGAGACGCGTCCAGGCGACCTGTACGCTCGTCATGCCGCCGGGAACAACGATGAGGTCGGCGCTTTTGCCTTTCGTCACCAGCGTGCCGAGATCCGGTTTCGTCGGCGCCGGATCGACGGCCTTCCAATCGCCGAAGCGCTGCCGGATTTCCGTTTCCATGGCGGCGGGGTCGATATCACCCACCACGATCAGCGTTGCCCGATCGGGTCGGTAATTGGCCCGGTAATAATCACGGACGAGGGCCACAGGCGCATTGCTGATGATGTCGGCTTTACCGATCGGCGCCCGCATGGTCGCGCGCTTGCCGGCGAGCAGCGAATTCATGATTTCGAGAGCCGCGCGATACTGCGGCGTGTCGCGCAACCGCTCTTCCGACAGAATGACGCCGCGTTCGCGATCGAAGGCGCCGGCATCGAGGGTCAGCTCGCTCGCCGTCTCGCGCATCAGCATCAGGCCCGTCGAAATCGTGTCGGCATCGCCCTGGGGCAGATTGAGGAAATAGACAGTCTCGTCATAATAGGTGTGGCCGTTGATGTCCCGCCCAAAGGCCAGGCCCTTGCGCTGCAGGATACGGATCATCTCCCCTTCAGCGACATTCGTCGAACCCTTGAAGGCCATGTGCTCGAGAAAATGCGCCAGGCCCTGCTGGTCGTCGTTTTCCTGGAGCGAGCCGGAGCTGATACGAAAACGGACCGATACCTGTCCGGGCGGCGTGACATTGCGCATGATCGCAAACCGCATTCCATTGGCCAGCGTCCCGAAATGGACATCGGGGTCGGCTTGGAGATCGCTTTTGTGAGACATTTTTATCCTGGCGTTGAGATGAAGGGGGAAATGGCGTTGATCGGCTATTCGACATGGTTGATCGCATCAACGATGTGGTTGTTGAGGCCTAGCAAATGCATCGTCATGCTGCTTCTCTTGTGAAGACGAGCATATACGCGAGACTTACCCGCAGCTCAACGCGAGTATGACACTATCTATCAAACTCATCATGATCTTGCGGAATCCCATGATGATTTCATCACGAATGCGGCTTGCTAATTCCACGAGATTGCGAAATCCTAGTGCCGACCGGGTTTACTGACGAAGAGGTGAAAAATGGCGGCAAAATCAAGACCGACAGCGGCCGACGTCGCAAGGCGTGCGGACGTTGGCGTGGCAACGGTCGATAGGGTTCTCAACGGCAGAGCCCCTGTGAGAAAGGAAACGGCCGATCGCGTCAGAGAGGCGGCCGAAGCTATCGGCTATCATGCGCTGCCCCTCATAAGACACCGGACGAACGCAAGGAACGTAAGGAACGTCCGACTTGGCTTCGTACTTCAGAAGGGGACGGATCCATTCTATCAGAATGTCGCTACTGGCCTTAGAAAAGAGCTTTCATCCAGGCTTGACGTTAAGGGAAAGCCCGACATCGTTTTCGTGGATGACATCGCCGCGGAGTCGCTGAGGAAGAAAATCCTGGAGGTCGGATCGAGGACGGACGCGGTCGCGTTCGTAGCGATCGACCATCCGCTGGTCGTGTTAGCCGTTGATGAACTCAATCTCCGAAAGAAGCCCGTCTTCACTTTGCTGTCGGGAATTTCAGCGAGCGGGGTCACCGGGTATATCGGTTTAGATAGCCGCAAGGTCGGCCGCACCGGCGCTTTCATCATCTCCAAGATGGCCGGAGCCAAAGGCAAAATTGCCACACTCGTGGGAAGTCATAGATACCTGGGGCAAGATCTCAGTGAGATGGGGTTTCGATCCTATTTCCGTGAAATAGGAGAAGAGGCCCGGTTGCTTGAAACAATTGTCAATTTCGACGATCCAGAGGTGGCTCGTGAAGTCACAACGAGCCTCCTTGATAGACACGCCGATCTCGCTGCCATATACGATGCGGGTGGCGGACAGGACGGGATTGTTCAGGCAATTCGAGCTCATAGTAGCGGCCAGCGGCCGGTCGTCGTTTGCAACGATCTGACTGACGCGACGCGACCCGCGCTGATTGACGGCGTTATCAGTTGTTTCCTCTGCTTACCAATCGAGGCATTTGCGCGTGCGGTCATTGACGAGATGGTTTCCTCCATCATAGGCATACGGCCGGCCGCGCCAAACCGGACCCTGCCATTTGACGTCATTTTTGCCGAGAACTTGCCTGCATAGTCGGCGGGTCGTTCAAGTCTCGCGGTAAGCTTTCACCACGGTCGTCCCTCGGTACCGGCTGGAGGTCGATGTCACGTTGTTTCATCCAAGTTAGACTGCTGCATGGCCTCCAAGAAACTCAACCTCAGATCCCGCAAAGCGTTCGCCGAGCTGTCATTGCACGACAAGAACGCTTACCTGCAGGAAGTCGCCGGTCTAATCATGGCCGTGCGGGGTGAGGATCCGCCCGAATTGGACAAGGACGCGCTAGCGCGTTTGCGCCGCTACTACAGCCGTCGCTCCATGGCTGACCTTCGCCTCAACGAAATGGGCGGACCGCTCCGCCGCGCCTTCGAGAGCTTGGCTGACGGTATTCGCAGCGACGAGGTTCTAACCCTCCTCAAACACGAGCTGCCAGCAGCTCGCCGTAGCGCTGCGTTTTCGCGTCCGGCACCGATCGGTGACGCCCAGCGGATGTTTTTCGTGCCGTCTGTTCACGACGTGCCGCTCAAGGACGACTTCAATCTCATGGACATTGCACCTTTTGCGCTGTCCAAATCCGGCGGGGCAGGGGTTATTCGCTACGAGCTGAAAGACTCCATCATCACCGTCGAAGGAGGTGCGGAGGTCGGGCTGGCAACGGCTTACGATTACGACATCGTCATCAACATGACCTCGCATCTGGCGGAAGCCACACGGCGCTTCCGCATCGACGAGGCCAAGGGCCTCAAGCCGAGCATTCCGCCCCAGGTGTACCGCCCAGCTGCAGCCGAAATCCTCAAGTTCTGCCGGCGTGAGCTTGGTGGTAAGCAATACGAGGATCTGGAGCGTGCGTTAGCGCGCCTGCAGGCAACGAATATCCGCATCACCAATCTTAAAGGTGATCGTCGAGGCTGGTACCGCCGCTCAACCGAATCCTTCCCGCTGATCGGGCGCTACAAGGTCGTCAGCCGCACCAACCGGGATCGGATAGACCAGGTCGAGATTGATATCCCGGGGTGGGTCTATGAAGGGGTTGTGCGGCCTGATGGAAAGCCGACCATCCTGACGCTCAATCCCGACTACTTCCTGCTGTCACGGCCGATCACCCGTTTCATTTACCGCCTTGCCCGTAGGGCTGCCGGCGACACCACGGCCTTTTATTCCTTGAAGGAACTGCACAAGCGTAGCGGTGCGAAGGCTCCGATGCGGAAATTTCGCCAGACGATTGAGGAGATCGTCGAGACGGCCAAGACTACCCCGCTACCTGACTATGACCTCAACCTTGAGGATCGCGGTCACGATCAGATCTTGCACATGCGCAAGCGCAACAAGAGCCTTCCCGCGGAGAAGGATCTCGCAGCGATCGCCTAATTTTGGCAAGCGACGTACTTCGATCCGCCCATTTTTGACAAAAATATCAGCGCGCGATTCGCAGGCGATATTTGTCACAAAACCGTACTTCAATCCGCCTCTTTTGGACAAAAATGGCTGGGGCACGATGTTGAGGAGTTATCCCCGGTGGCTGTGGATATGTCGAAGTCCACCGTACTTCGGTCCACGATAACCGTACTTCGTTCTGTCGGCGCCGTACATCATTCCGTCAACTCCCGTACATCGTTCCGTCAAAACCGTACTTCAATTCCAAATCGCCTTATAAGCTACTGATATGGGAAGCTTTTTTTCCCCTAAAACTAGGATGAAACTTTTCTTTTAAAACTATCAAAACCCAGAGAAAACGCTGACGCTGACATTTTTTAAATTTTTCGGATTTTTAAAAAGGGCGTTAGCAGTGCAAGAGAACCAGATTTGTCGAAGCTCCGTATTTAGCCGACGCCAAAAATGAAGCAACCCTGGGGGCCGTCTGCCCCCAGACAGAGGATACTTGCCAAAGGGTTAGCGAAGGGCGGTTGGGTAGGTTTTGCAGAGGAAACGAGGGGTAGGTCGGCTGGGGACGCAAAACGCGTTTAAAGGGCGCCTGAACGGCGAATGCCACCACGTTTCCATGGTGGCATCTACCCTTTACGGTCATCGGCTTCCCAGCCTACCGTAGCCACAGTGAATCACGCCAGTCAGGTATTGCCAAGCGGAATTCTTTTGCCGGCCGCCATGAGGTCCTGAGAGGTTCTGATTCATGAGCACGAGCAATACACCCCAGCTGACCCGCGACGCAAAGACCGGCCGCCTTACCCAGGCGCGTGCCGAAAAGATCAGTGCTGTCGAACGTATGGTGCTCAGCCCGCGCATGCGCAAAATCCTCGCCCTGACCAAGGACCAGCCAGCCGAGGAGCGCCGCGCGCAGTTCGCTCGCAAATCCGCCTAAATATTGGTCTTTACCCAAGTTGCTGAAGGCTCAAGGGCCGACACCACGGGTCATGATCACCGACAAGCTCCGGTCCTTTGATGCCGCCACGCGCGACCTCATGCCCGGTGTCGAGCACCGGTTGCACAAAGGCCTCAATAATCGAGCGGAAATTCGCACCAGCCGACCCGGCGACGCGAAAGGACCATGAAACGCTTCAAGTCGGCACGCCAGCTTCAGCGGTTCGTTTCCATCGATGATCCGATTGCCAACCTGTTCCACTTTCCCCGCAATACGCTGTGATTGGCTCAACATCGAGACCTGCGTAACGCCGCCATGCAAATCTGGAACAAAATCGCGTGTGTCGCCGCAGCCTGACAGCCGTCCCGGCCAGCTATCGCTGCATCAATCCGCTGATAACTTTAGTTCCTACCTTGATCCATCTCAACTGGAGCATTTTTCGCTGTAGCAGGAGTAGGCCATAAGGCCCACTCCTGTCGCCCTACCAATCAGGCGTCGACTTTTTGCTTGGCAAACAAGTTATAGGTTGCTTGCAATGACTGTATTGCAAGGGTTGCCGTCTGCGAATTTTGTGCACTGTCGGCGTTGACCAAAGCGCGTCCCCCCCACCTGCCTGATCACCTTCGAGCGGAACCGCTACAGCGTGCCTGCGTCTTTTGCGAACCGGCCCGTCAGCCTGCGGATCTATCCCAAGCGGCTGGTCGTTGCGGCCGAGGGCAATATCCTCTACGAACAGACGCGGGTGATCGAGCGCAGTCACGACAAACCACCGCGAACGATTTACTGGCGGCATTGCCTTGCCGTCATCCAGCGCAAGCCCGGTGCCTTGCGCAATGGTGCGCCCTTCCTGGAATTATCGTTGGCGTTTCGGCGGTTGCAGGACCAGATGCTTCGCCGCCCCGGCGGTGATCGTGAGATGGCCGATATCCTTGCTCTCGTCCTCCATCATGACGAACAGGTCTTCCTCCGCGCTGTGGAACTGGCCCTGGATGCGGCGTGGCAACCAAAACGCATGTGCTGAACCTACTGCATCGACTGATCGACGGCAAAACCACTGATGGTCCCGATATCGACACACCACAGGCGCTGACCTGGCGATGTCACGTTGTCGGCAACTTAACGGGTGGCGGATAATTCGGTTGAGATGACCTCATCGACCATCAGCTACAA
>NZ_VCHT01000022.1:0-67675 GCF_005862215.1 Rhizobium sp. MHM7A | reverse complement strand
GATGGTGGCGGCATAATCGAGGCAGAAATCCACTTAGCGAAACGCCCGAAACTGTTCAGACAAACCGAACCAGCTCTGAATTTCCAAAGCTGTACATCCACGACTCGGCGGCAGAAGCGGATTATCCGGTGCCCGAAGATACGAGGCAGGCATTTGACTTCTATACCAACAAGACTTCCTTCAACTTTCCACCGCACGCGTCAATCGTGACTAGTCAAAGCGCGTCGATCAGACCGGACACGGGGTTCACTGTCCTTTTGGTCGAAAAGACCCGTGAAAATACCGCTCCTAATGGCGGTAGCGCCTTATCGCTTCTAAGTTCTAATTCGAACGATGCTTACCTATCATTCGCGTTGGGAGCCACGCCCAATCCGAATGGTCAAAAGTGGTCTTTTGCGAAAAGCCTGCTTCAAAGCGACATGGCGTCTATTGCATGGTGGCAGAAGCCCTGGGATATGAACGTCGTGGGGCCAACAGGGGCATTCGCCGGCACAGAGTGGATTTACTATACCTTTACTCCAGACGGCAAAGTGCGCATCGACCGTTTTGCTCCGTATACCTATTTTCTAGCTTTTACAGCTTACCAATGGGATGAGGCAGTGCTCGACAGTGGGTTCCCGCATTCTCCTTTCAGCTCTGGTACGCCAGCCGATCGTCCGAAATCCGTGATTTTCGGATCGGTTGGACCATGGGTTATTGGCGCTGCAGCCGCGCCCGGTCAGGCGTCGCCCATGATTGAGCCAATAGAGGCGTTGCCGGGATTTGAGGGAGCGACGATCTTCTCGACCCCGATGTCGATAAAAGAAGTTGTAGCGTATCAGAACTCCCTGAAGAGGAGCGACTTTCTCGACGTCAACATGCTGCCCTGCAACAGCGGCCAGTACCTTTCCGGCGAGATAAGGACTCCCTGCGGCACGGCTCGCCCTGGTAATCCCCCGTCGAATGTAAAATCGGTGGCTGGTGATGGGATCCGCACCAATATCGAACGCTATGACTAGCGATGTTGGACGACTCTCATTTGTTCCGACGGCGATTAGACGGCATCAGATTCAGCTACCGCGATGCCGCAATCCCGGCGGCTTGCGCAGCAAATGTCTGAGCCAGATCGAGCAAAGATGGTGACCACTCAAGCTGTGACATGCCCGCGCAAAGATATTCTAGAACCAAAGCAGGATTAAGCCGTCTTGAATTTCTCGAGCATTGCAGCAGTGAGATTTTCTCCGGCGCGGCCCCAGGTGGCCGGCGTACGATCACTCAAAATCGTATCGACTGCGAGATCCGTTTTGCGAAACGCCATTTGAACTCGCTAAGCGACTTGAGCGTAGGTCCTCGTCCGGCCCTTATTCATCTTTGGCCCAGCCCTTGCTGTCGGCTGTCTTCGCGAGGAGGAATGCATAACACCCGCTGATCTCGTCGAGCTTTCTCACCAACTCGCCGTCCGATCCACCGAGCAAAGTTTGATAGCCCTCGCCTCTTGTTGACCTCTGCCAATCATTCCCAATAAAGCGCGCGGTCGCATTGCCGAGGGAAGAAACCATTGGTTTGGGGCTGCCAAACGATACGGCTGCGCGTCTCAATCCGTCTTGGAAGCTTGCGTCATCGAGTCCGCTATAAGGCTTTCCTTCGGAATTCGTTGCATTAAGGAAGATCTGCTCGTCACCGAACACGGCATATCCGCCGCCCAAGCCTTTTTTCGTTGCGTCCGCTGCCTCGAAGAATCTCTGCGCGACGGTGGCGTTAAGGCTGCCCTGCGGAAACCGCACGACAACAAAGCCTGTCTTACCTGTCATGTCGTTGAGGCGAGAGGTAAGGACGCGATATTGGCGGAAGACGTAGCCAAGGGAGCCGGCAAGTCGATCCGCCGCGGCGTCATCGAGATCACCCTCGGTCTGAAGCAATGCATTCGTTTTGAGGAGATACCCGCCTGGCGTAACCTCTGTCCTCAAGGTCGCAGCGTCGACCCCGTTGGCTGTTATTATCTTTGGCACAATGTCTTTTGAGACTTCGGCTGAAAACGTCGCTCGATCATCATAGCTGGCCTGGGCAAGCCGCGGCAAATGGAAACCTGCGGAGGGCGTTGCCCGATAGGACACGAGCAACTTTCGCTTTGCCAGCGCTGTATTCTGGAATGCTGAAGGGATGGTGGCAGCCTCTTTGATTTGGCAACATAATTAAAATGCTGGTGGGTAATGCCGACGTCGGCTTTTGGATTGCCCGCAGCAGCCGCAGATATGCGCGGCACTCGACAAGATTCATCGGGTTCGTTGATTAGAATCATTCGTCGAGATGACGGTATGCGATGTCACAAACTTCTCGCAGGCCCCGGAAAACCTGTTAATCCACGTTCGTTCACCTCTTGTACAATCCTTGAGACGGCACCCTGTTCTAGATCAAGGTGGTTCACCAACGCGGACTCCACCAGGGTCGTCGCCGTGCCTAGTTCAGACATTGCGGCAATTAGCTTCTCGAGGCTTTCGACAAACGCGGGCCGAAGTTCCGACGCAGTTATTTCCATTCGTAGAGGGTGAGTGCAAAAACAGAATCGGTGGACGATTTTGCAAGCCTCGCAATTCGATGCTTCTTGGGCGACTTTAGTGAATATCGCTTCTGCCCTTAAGGCGAGTTCGTCAGGGGACAATTTATCCGTCACGGTCCAGCTCTCTGGGACCTGCGGCCGCATTCGATTTAATGCCGAGATCAGGGTCTCACGTCCGACAACATAAAGATCTAACAGAGTTCTTTCCGACATCGGTCTCGTGAAAAAGCCTCTTTGAGGGATGTATTGGATCTTCCCTTCAGCTGCAAGCCGCTGAAGTGCTTCGCGAACTGGCGTTCGACCAAGATCGAGCTTAGACGCTAGATCCTGTTCCCTGAGATGTTGCCCCGGCACACGACCGTTACTGTGGAGAATTCGTCGAATAGCCTCGTAGGCAATATCGGCCTTTGCAGGTTCTGGTTCAGTAGAAAAATTTGGGTCACCCCCACGACCTTGGGGCGCGTTCTTGCAACACCGCATTTGATAGTTTTCCTCTGTCGATATCCTTCAAGGACCCTACAGGAGCTTCTTGCATTGAGACCGGACGGTCGCTTCGAATTGAAGGTCGAACTAGTCGGCCCTTCCAACACCGGCACCGCGTTTCGCGCCCGAACCAGATACGGCATCAACCACCTGTGTTACAGCCGCGGCCGTAATTGGCAGCTATCGCATTCTGCCACTAATTTCAATGCCATAGGCACAAGGCTGCGTCGGGATGGCGCGCTGGTCCGATGTCTACCGGCTGTCGTATTTCGCGGAAGCGGCCGGCTTTAAGCGAACCGTGTCTCCAAGGCCTGCAAGTGCCATCAATGTGGTGGCAGTTTTCGAAATCAACATGTTCATGATAGTTCTTCGGTGGACGTGTGTCGGCCTCATCGTCAATGAGCAATTTTTCCGATCGGTTATTCCTATCAACCAGCCGATAATGGGCATCGGGGGTGTTGGAGTATCCGCGGTTCGCGAGAGCCTCGACGTGTCCATCAGTAGCAATGGTTTCGCCGTTGTCAGAATCACCTCCAGCGCAATCAAAGACAAGTTCAGATTTTGAAAACCATGTGATCTGGCCCATTCGTTCCGGTTCGTGGCTGGTGGCGAGAAGTGCTTTGGTTAGGCCCAGGCCTATGCTTGCCTCGTGTTCGGCAGATGGTTGTTGCAATGTCGGCAATTTTTCAAGGCTCGGCTCCATGCCGGTCACCACGGGACGGTTAATCCGATAATATCTTCCGCTATCTGCGACTTCGCGAAGCGCATTCAGATGGTCGTTCCGTGCGGCCGGCCAGCGTATAGCTCTCCGTGGAGCAACCACACGTACGCAATCGAGGAAGGCGAGCCTCATTTCCGGGCTATCACGCCTGGCTTTGTTTGGATGCATTTTGTCACGTCGGTTCATCTAAGCCTCCCGTCGCTGACCAGGGTAGTCCCCCTGGCGCGTGTTGAGCAGGTCTAGACGGCGCTCCGTCATAGATCAATATATAGCAATAATATATTTTTTTATATATTTGGCCAATCGCACTAGCGTAATTTTATACTTTAATCGTCAAATACAAAACTCGAAACGATATAGTCTTTCTCATACGAGCTGAAGGTTTGATTGAGTCCGCGAATGTTCGAGCTGACAATCTCCGTTGGTGATGGCCAAAGCTCGAAGTGGTCATGTACGGCTATGCCTCCCTCAAGCAGCACGAAAAGTTCCCCTCTATCTGACAACTCCGAAAAGTTGGTCGGATTGAGTATTTCGTCACCATCGCGCCGATCGCCAGTGAGTTGAATTTATTGGCAGAATCGGAGTCTCGAAGACACTTCCTTCGCTCTTGTATTGAAAGTCGAACACAGATCGCTGACAGGAGAACGCGTGGGAAGAACACCGGTTACGCCGAAGTCGGTTTACTCGGGCCACCATTATATTCGGCCGGCACAAAAAGCGTTCTCGGCAGGTCGGAAACGATGACATTCTGGCTCCCTTGCGGTGGACCCGACTAGTTTCGCTGGGCGAGCGACACACCGCAAAGCAAAAACGAACGGCATTCTTATCGCGCCAGTCACCGGCGCTCGCTCCCGGACCATTGATACTTTTATCCCCGCGACACAGGCGGTCTCATAGCCACAACACGTGGCTGCCGTCGAAACAAGTTCGACGACAACCACGCTGCCTTGGGAGGCGAAAGGTTTTCCCGAGAATCTGGTCTTCCGGATGAGGTAGCAGGGTCAGCTACTATTGGTGCACATTCGACGAACGCAATTGTCGCCGCGAGAATCGTTAGGCGCGCCACGCTAGACTATTGCGCCGGCGGTATCCTACTCCCCCATGGCAGCCACGAGCCGACGCACATTCGCCGATGTCGAGAAAAATACCGGTCATTTTCATAATTTCTTTGCGAGTGACAGAAAGCGAGGCGTGTTCGTCGGGCCCATATTGCCCACAATCGGCGTACGAATGCGGTATCCAGATTGTAGGTAGTCCGAGGACATCGGCGAAGAGGTCGTGGCAGCGAGCCTCCCAGATTTGGCAGGAGTGAGGGCTCTTGCGCATGGTTTTCTCATCGAGTCACAACGAAATGCACCCCGTGATGACTAGGGGAAAGACGGGTGGCCATGATGACGATACCAGTCCGCATTCCAAAACAAGCGCCTGGTATCGCCAATGATCGGATGACAAGCGCAGACAGGTGCTGCGACAACTACTGATCTATAGCGCATGATCGCGATCATCGCCTCGGCCGTTCAATAGGCGGTTTCTGTCATGCGTGGGCCGGTGTGACGGCGGGCTACCGCCTCTGTTCCACCCGATCGCAGGAAAGCTCTTGTCCTGTCGATCTGGCAGACCGTAGTGCCGCTGGCTCATCGAGAAATCTCGATTTTTTCGTGCGTCGGTGGACGCCCATCCCAATGTCGCAGTGGGCTCCGGGTCAAGGATCAACTTCAACTTTAACCGTGTGCACCGCATTTCTCGCGTCAGTCAGCGGCTGTCCCGCCCCACATTCATCCGTGCACCGACATAGCAAGATATTCTGGCCTGATGTAGGGGTCCACGACAACTCGAACCGTTGCCAACTCCTTCCTTCGCGCGGCCCTACTGAGGCAGTCCGCCAGGAGCCTCCACCGTCCACGCTGACCTCGACGCTGGAGATCTGGTGATCTCCCCAAGCCCAGCCCCATATTTTCGTTGGCATGTCCGCTGACAGCAGATCATTTGGGGACGGCGATACGATAACGGACTCCGGGGCGACGCCCCAAACCGGCTTCATCCCCGACGCCGCAGGGTCATTGTAGAAGCGCGTCGTATAGGCGCCGCTAGCGCGCCGATCCGCAGCCGTGATCGAACCAACCCATTTTACGGAGTTTGTACCATACCAACCTGGCACGACCAGTCGAACCGGTCCTCCGCGCTCTGGAGTGAGTGGCCGACCGTTGATCTCAAGTGCGAGGATAACTTCTTCTGCAAGTGCTTTGCCGATCGGCAGGTCTTTTTGATAAGCTTCTTCAACATCTGCGTATTCGCCCCACTCGAGGCCGGAAGTCCAGATGTAGGACGCATGGCTGCTGATCTTTGCGCGTTCCAGAACAAGCGACAGCGGCACACCTTTCCAAATTACATTTCCGATCCTGCGTTTAGGCACTGTCGGAGCAAGCGGACTTCCAGCGCATTCGTGAACCGACATGTACTCGCGCTGTGGCATTGCTTGAAGGTCAGACAGATGCAATCTCGTCGGGTTACCCACGAGGCCATCGACATCCAAATGCCAATGCTCGGGGTCGATCTCCAGGAACCCCATATGCGTTACCAGAAAAAGATCATCTTCAGGGGTGATCCACGATTTAAGGGCATGAACGCCGTCGGCAGGGCCCTGGAAGGAGAAACCCTTCTTGGTCATGTGCATACCCGTCCGCGCCATCACCTTTACTCCGGCATGGCCACGGCCTCAGGGCTCGTTAGAGCGTCCTCAGCGCGGCCTTCCAAAAATCTGATTGGGTTTCGACGCATCCGGTTCACGGTGACGTCGAAAATATCGAATCGGTTGTAACCAGCAACGACGTCGTGAAATCGTTTCGGCTCAACACA
This sequence comes from Rhizobium sp. MHM7A, assembly GCF_005862215.1. Taxonomy (NCBI): domain Bacteria; kingdom Pseudomonadati; phylum Pseudomonadota; class Alphaproteobacteria; order Hyphomicrobiales; family Rhizobiaceae; genus Rhizobium; species Rhizobium sp. MHM7A. Next base: position 61,079 of record NZ_VCHT01000022.1, on the reverse strand, counting down.
GTCGTCGAGATCGATTTGGGCATAGCCGATACCTTCGTCGGTCATTTCGTCACCAGTTGCCGCTCCAGTCGGCCCTAGGAAAAAGCTAGTGGCCCGCGGACTGGCATCTATGATCGCTTCGATCGCAGGATCATCCAAGGCAATGGCTTTGCGTGCGACTTCGTCCAGGTGCCCCGCCACGATGATCCCGAAGCACTTGGCCTCGAAGCAGTGCGCAGAGGCACGGATGCGGTTGGCAGCTCGGTTGTCGTAGTTGTCGCTTTCTGTGGGAACGCGAGTGGGCCAGATCGGCGGATAGCTACTTATATGAACTTGCTCGCCTTGCGTCATCAGACTGTAGCGCGCGAGCGGATTTGTATTTTCCCCGCAAATTAGGCCGCCAATGCGACCGATTCTCGTGTTTGCGACGACCAACCCTGCGCCATCGCCCGGATCCCAAACTAGTTTTTCAAAGAAGGTTGCGACCAGTTTTCGATGGTGGATCAGGATTTGGCCGGTATCGGAAATCAGAACATTACTATTCCACAAACCTCCGACACTTGCCGGGTTGCGCTCGGAAAAACCGATTGAAACGAAAACACCGTTATCGGAGGCGGCCTTTCGCACACGCTCAATTTCCGGGCCGTCAATGTACACCGAAGCTTTCAAGAAGCGTTTGAAATGTTCGTGCGATTGAATGGGCGGGTAAAGTGCTGCCCAGACAGGGAAACCGGGTAGAAAGCTCTCCGAAAATACCACGAGCGACGCGCCGTTTCGGGCAGCCTCTGCTATCACCGAGCAAGCTTTTTCCGCGCTCGCCCCAGGATCGAGATAGACGGGGGCAATATGAGCAGCCGCGGCCCATAATTTCATGTTTCCCATCGACATTCCTCTACAGATCCAGGCTCGCCATCAGCCATCTCGACTAGCTCGGCAAAGGCAGGCTCAAGATTGCCGCTTTGCTGTTAGACCGATTTCAATGCGTGCTCCAAGCGGCAGGCTGGCGCAGCCGATTGTGGTGCGGGCCGGGTAGGGCGATGAAAAACGCGTCGCGTAAATCTCATTCATCTGGCCAAAGTCACCCATGTCGGTGAGATAGACATTGACGGATACGACATCATCCGACCCCAGGCCCGCTGCCTCAAGGACTTGAAACAGATTATCGAAACACTGGCGTGTCTGGTCGGCTACATTTCCGTCGACAAGTTTGCCGGTGCCGGGGTCTAGCGGTGTCTGGCCGGAGCAGAACAGAAGATCGCCGGCCCATGTCGCGTGCGAATACGGTCCCACTGCCGCAGCGTTTAAAGCATTCACAGTTCGTCTGGACATGCGTTCTCCCAAGGTAGGTTCAAGTAGTGCCGGCTGCTGGCGATAAGCGTTTCCGCAAGATACTTTGCTTCACTGCGCACCACACATACAGCGGCACAGCACGTTTGAAACTATCAAAACGAATTTGCGAGCCAACCCGAATAGGATGCACTACCCTGTGCAAAAATAGACGGAGGTAGCATGGCGACTGCAATCGATCATCTTGATTGGGACGATCTCAAACTCTTCCTCATCGTCGTCCGGTGCAAGAGCGTGACCGGTGCCGCTCGCGAACTAAAAGTCAGCCATTCCACCGTATCTCGCCGGCTTGCTCGCCTGGAATATACGGTTGGCGGTGCACTCGTCGAGCGGACCAAGGACGGACTTCTGCTGACACCGGCCGGCCTGGTTACAATGCGGCGAGCGGAGGAAATCGAGAACGGCGTGAATGCTCTTCGCAGCGACGTAAGCAATCGTGACGAAATACGCGGCACAGTCAGATTGGCCACCATGGAAGGCATCGCAACGCTTTATCTCTCCGAGCGCCTCGTTGAACTCAGTAGCCGGCACCCTGATCTTGACCTCGAGCTTGTAACGTCGCCGCAAACGGTTCGGGTCGCTCGCCGGGAAGCGGATTTATTCCTAAGCTTCTTCAAGCCCCATGGAACTTCTCTGGACAGTCAGCTGATCGGACGTTTCAAGACTGGCTTATTCGCTTCGCAGGCTTATCTTGAGCGCAATGGAGTTCCCTCTCAAGCGGCGGATCTTAGCGAGCACCGCTTTGTTGGCTATATCGAGGAGCTGATTCAGCTTGAAAGCGTGCTCTGGCTAGAGGAACTCGTACCCACCCCAAAAATAGCGTTCAGCTCAAATAGCATGATGTCGCAGATGTTCGCGGCGTCTGCGGGCGCAGGAATTGTAGCCCTTCCCGAATTCGCACGCAGTCTAAACCTGGGTCTCGTTCCAGTGCTCGACGAACTGAGCGGCGAGCGCGAGATCTGGATGTCAGCACACCAGGATCTAGCTTATCTTCCAAGAGTGAGAGCCGTAAAGCAATTCGTGAAAGAGCTGGTACGTCGTGACGAACAACGCCTTCTGAGAAACTCACCTTGGTCTTCGTGAAGTTTCGCAAATCGGACTGTGCGGAGCGCTCTGGCCGGCTGAATTGGCGGACGCTTACGCCCCGTCGCTCAATTCTGCACATCGGGTTGCGAAGTTGTCAGCTTCCGTGACAACGCCGATTGCGTCAACAAGATTGACGCTCAATCAAAGGAAGGAATCCCTCATGTCGCAAATCAGCCGCAACGCTCGCAAGACTTTGGACCTTCTTCGCTTGCGTGCTGATACCCCCGGCACAAAAAACAGAAACCACCTTAACAATGCTGGCGCTGCGCTGATGCCGAGCCCTGTTATTGAAGCGGTGGTAGGGTACCTAAGGCGGGAAGGGGAGATCGGCGGATACGAAGCCGCGGCTGAGTCCAACTCTCTACTGGAGGGGACATATGACAGCTTGGCTACATTCGTAAACTGTGGCCGCGACGAGATTGCGATAGCTGAAAATGCGACGATCGCCTGGCAACGAGCCTTCTATTCCCTCTCTTTCCGACCTGGAGACCGGATCCTGACGGCAAGTGCCGAATTTGCAGCCAACTACATCGCCTTTCTGCAGGTTGCCAAGCGCACCGGCGTATCGATCGAAGTCATTCCGAATGACGCTTCTGGGATCCTCGATCCGGACGCACTAGCGAAAATGATCGATGATCGCGTTCGGTTGATAGCGGTTACCTGGATCCCCACCAACGGCGGGCTTATCAATCCAGCAGCAGCGATCGGTCGAATAGCGCGAAAAAACGGCATCCTCTATCTTCTCGACGCATGCCAAGCTGCGGGTCAAATCCCGATCGATGTCAACGCGCTCGGGTGCGACATCCTGACTGCTACCGGCAGGAAGTTTCTCCGAGCGCCACGCGGAACGGGATTCATGTACATGCGTAAATCACTCGTGGATAAGATCGAGCCAGCGATGATCGATCTCTATGGCGCGCCCTGGACTGGTCCGGATCGATACGAATTGCGACCTGATGCCAGGCGTTTTGAAACGTGGGAGAAGAACTATTCGGTTCGTCTCGGCCTGCGGGCAGCAGTGGACTACGCGCTCGACATTGGGCTCGAAAATATCGAAGAGCGCTGCAATCACCTTTCGTCAAAGCTTCGCGAAGGCCTGAGGGGAATGCGTGCCGTGTCCGTACATGATCTCGGGACGCCCCTTGCGTCCATCATCTCATTCACTGTCAACGACTGGGACTCGTCAGCTGTCATGGCTTATTTGACAGGCAAGGGAATCAACGTCTCAGTTTCCCCTCCTTCCAGTACACCCGTCGACGCCTCTACGCGACAACTCCCGCCCGTGGTGCGAACGTCGCCACATTATTACAATACCGAGGAAGAGATCGATGCATTCCTGGAAGCGATTGCTGGTATTGCCTCGTAGCTGATGTGCTCGCCTGACGAATGAGCGGATTTTTTCAAGAGGCAAAGCAGTTGATGCGACCTTACATCAAGTCGTGACTGCATGCTAAGACCAAGCCCTAACTGTCCGTACCTGTTAGGCAGATCATGGCAGGCGCATCTGCCAATCCCGCCGGCATCGTAAACTTAAGGGATGAAAGGCCAGCGAAAGACGCCATCCGCAGATATCTCTCATGCTCGGGCAATTTTCGCCCACAGGCTCATCGCCGCCGTGCGCAGTTCGCGATGGTGGCCGGAGGAGATATCGTGGCGCGGGATTTGAAATAGGTTGGCGATCGGATCATGGATGGAGACGAAGCGTTGTAGATGTCGCTGTGACTTGAAGCCCTTCATGATCCGCTCTCGCCGCCGGACTGGTTGGTGAGAATTCCCCGCCCGATTATTCAACCATTTGTGGGAGCGATGCTCTACACCCGGCATGATCTCTCGCTTTGCTGCGCCGTAGGACTGCAGCTTGTCGGTGATCATCGCACGCGGCGACCGTCCCTGACCCTTCAAGAGCTTGCGCATCAGGCGCTTGGCGGCCTTTGCATTTCGGCGGCTTTGTACGAGAACCTCCAGGACGAAACCGTCCTGATCAACTGCGCGCCACAGCCAATGCTTCTTGCCGCGGAATTGAAACAACGGCTTCATCGAGATGCCACTTGTCCCCAAGCCGACCGGATGATCGACGACGGATCTCGTTGGCAAAGGTGTGGCGGAATTTCTCCGCCCACAGCCGGACGGTCTGGTGCGAGACAATGATCCCACGGGCAGCCAGCAAGTCCTCGACCATTCGCAGGCTCAGAGGGAAACGGAAATAGAGCCACACGGCGTGGGCAATAACTTCAGCGGGAAAGCAATGTCGACGATAGAGTGGATCACGGTCTGTCATCAACCTTCATCGCACATCGAATTCCACATTCCGTTAAGTTGACGATGCCGCTTCCGCATCGATCTGGCCGTCGCGATCCATGGGCGTGATAGGGAACGCGGACAGGCCGCTCAAAAATTTCATTTTATACTCCGGGGTTCGTCTCATTTGCCGAGACGTTGGTTATCGATTGAGCCCTGCCACGTCATAAATCTTGCAGAGCCTGACGCAGATCGGCGACGAGGTCGCTGACATCTTCAAGCCCGACCGAGAGACGGACGAGGTCTTCCCCAACTCCTTCGATCAGATGAGCATCTTTCCGGAGCGCCTGGCGCGCCCGGGTTATGCTGGCCGGATGATAGATGAGACTGTCCGTGTCCCCCAGGCTCACGGCGCGCGTCAGCAGTTGAAGCCGGTCCAGCATCGTCCGTGCACCGTCGAAGCCCGCATGAAGGCCGAAAGCAAGCATGCCGGCCCCCTGCGTCATTTGCTTGTGGGCGATCGTATGATCGGGATGGGAGTCCAGGAAGGGATAGCTCACCCAGGCAACGGCGGGATGCGCCTCAAGCATGTGCGCGATTATCAGTGCCGAAGCACTGTGTCGCTCCATCCGCAGAGACAGCGTCTTCAGGCCGCGCAGGATCAGGAATGCAGAGTGCGGCGACAATGTCGCCCCTGTGATGTAGCGCAGGCCGGTTTCGTGCAGCGTATGGAGTGTTTCAGCGTCTCCAAGCAGCGCTCCGCCCAGGGTATCGCCGTGCCCGTTGATGTATTTCGTCAGCGAATGCAGCACAATGTCTGCGCCGTGCTCGATCGGGCGCTGCAGTGACGGCGAAGCGAAAGTGCTATCGACCGCGACCTTTACATTCCGCGCATGGGCGCGCGCTGCGATGGCGGAGATATCGGGGATGGCGCTTAGCGGATTTACCGGCGTCTCGAAATAGACCAAACGGGTTTTATCTGTGATCGCCGCGTCGAGATTGTTCGGATTCGATAGGTCAACCGGGACTACCCTGATCCCGAAGCGAGGCAGACACTGCTCGACCATCGCAACCGTATTCGAATAGAGCGTCTTGTGCACGACAAGCTCATCTCCCTGCGACAGCAAAGATAGGACCAGGGTGCCGAACGCGGCCATTCCGGTCGATACCACAAGCCCTGCCTCGGCCCCTTCCAGGTTGGCGAGCCTCTTCTCGAGGATCTCTGTGGTCGGGTTATATTCGCGGGCATACAGCCTGCCCCCGAGCGCTGCGGCGGCATCATTTGCCGCAACGCTCTCAAAGCCATAGGTCGATTTCAGAAAGACAGGTGGCTGCACTGCTCTTGAGAAGTCAGCAGGATCGAACGCGTGATGGATTGCGCGGGTATCAAATCCGAGACGCGCGCCATGCGACGGATCGGAGTGGTCCTGGACATTGTCTTGTTCGCTGCTGGCCGTCATTGGTTCGGTATCCTCTTTGCTTCCTACCACAGTGGCAGCATACTGGTCCGCTCGAAACATCCAGTTCTGCGGAAAGAAAATGGTCCAGTTGGAAAGCCAGGCAATAGCCAAGCACGCGAAAATGGGAGCACGCCAGATCTACGAGGCGCTCAAGGATCAGATCCTGAGCCACGTTTATGAAGCTGGCGGTCAGTTGCCATCATCGCGAAATCTGGCGAATGAACTTGGTGTGTCGCGAACGACGGTGACAGTCGCCTATGAGCAGCTTGCGGGGGAGGGCTTCGTGGAGCAGCGCCAAGGTGCCCGCGCGCGGGTTGCAGCGTTTCCATTCGGACAGCGTCCGAGCGATGCCAGGCTCAAGCAGCAGGGTGCTCAGCGCCTGTCGGCCTATGGCGAAAGACTTCGGGCGACACCGCCATGGCTCGATTGTTTGCCCAACTCACTTATGATTGATTTCCGTTACGGAGACCTCGCTCCATCCGATTTTCCGGCGCTTGCCTGGAAGAAAGCTGTCAATGCGGTCATCGCTCAGCGACCGAGCCGACTTGCCTATGATGACCCGCGAGGATCGCGGCGTTTACGGCAAGCCCTGCGAGGATATCTTTGGCGCGCCAGAACATTGCAGTGCGATCTGGAGCAAATCATCATCGTGAACGGATCCCAGCAAGGCTTAGACCTTTGCGCACGGCTTCTGCTCGACCCTGGCAGCGAGTTCGTCATCGAAAACCCTAGCTATCGAATGGCTCGTCAGATCTTCGCCAGCACCGGCGCCTCTCCGGTCCCCCTCGCCGTCGACGGCGAGGGTCTGAAGACCGAGCTCTTGGAGGGAGTACGGGCTCATCTGGCCTATGTCACCCCTTCCCACCAGTTTCCGCTTGGCGGCGTGATGCCGATTTCTCGCCGTCATCAACTTCTCGAATGGGCGCGGGAAAACAACGCCTACGTGATTGAGGACGATTACGACAGCGAATACCGCTATGACATCAGTCCGGTGCCTCCTGTTCATAGTCTGGAGGCTGGAAGCAACGTCATCTATCTCGGTACGATTTCCAAAACGCTGTCGCCGATGATGCGCATCGGATATCTCGTTGTGCCGCCGAAACTGCAGGACGTGTTCGCAACCGCCAAGCAACTGTTCGACAGACATTCGCCGGTGACCGAGCAGGAAGCCTTGGCGGCTTTCATCGAACGCGGCGGTTATGAAGGCCATGTGCGCCGCGTACGGCGGCTGAACAGAGACCGCCGTGAGACGTTGTTGAAAGCACTGCAGTGCGCATTCGGCGAGCGGGTCACGGTGGAAGGCGCTGATGCCGGATTGCATGTTGTGGTCTGGTTCAACGAATTGCCGAAGTCGTCCGAGACGGCTTTGCAGGAAACCGCACAACGCGCCGGCATTGGAGTTCATGGCATCTCAGCCCTTTATGAGCCACAACCAGATGAGGCGACGGCAGACAAGCTCGGGCTTGTAATGGGGTATTCAGCCCTGACCCCACAGCAGATCGAGAAGGGGGTTCATCTCCTTCTGGCAGCGGTCGACACAGTGAAAGGGCAATTCTGACAGTTGCATTCGGCATCGCCAAAACCGAGGAAAATGCGAGAGGCGGTGCTGCATGACAGCCACTCGGATGCAGAGTGGGAGACTGGACCAGCAACAAGGGATCAAACTGGCACTGTGCGGAAGGCCAGTTCCCCGCGCCTGAGGCCGTGCTGGACATGGTCGAAACGTTCAAACCAACCGTACTTTTTGGGTTGCCGACCCTCTACACTGCTCTAGTTCGCGCAAATTCAGCCAAGACAACGGATCTCTCGTCGCTGCGGCAATCGATGTCGGCGGCCGAAATCCTCCCGGAAGACGTCTACAATGCCTGGAAACATCTTACCGGGCACGGTCCGACCGAAGGGCTGGGTTCGACCGAGCTTTTACACATCTATCTTTCCAATCAACTCGACGATCACCGTATCGGTGCCGCCGGCGCGCGCGTTCCGGGCTACGAAATCAGGCTCGTCACGCCAGATGGTGAGCCGGTAGAACCGGGCGAGGAGGGCGCAATGCTCATCCGCGGTCATTCTTCCGCGCCTTGCTATTGGAACCGCGCCGACAAGACGAGCGAGACGATGCGTGGAGACTGGATGGTTATTATTACTTTCTGGGTCGCACCGACGATTTGATCAAAGTCTCCGGGCAATGGGTCTGGCCGATGGAGGTTGAACGCTGCCTCAACGAACATCCCTACGTGCATGAGTGCGCCATCCTCGCACATGAAATTGGAGGATCGCCGTATGACATTGCGGGCCGCGGTGAAATTGCGCGATGGCGCAGTGCACGGCGATGTGCAAACCCGCATCCTGCGCGACTACGTGAAATCGACTTTGATGCCCCACAAATACCCACGCATAATTCAGTATGTCGCCGAACTGCCGAAGACCGGAACAGGCAAGATCGACCGGCAATCATTGTTAAAATTGCCGGTCCCCGTGGATTGAACGGCCCGCGGCCCGCGCGGTTTAGTACGGCTCGGCTGTCGTGCGATCTCCCATCTGAATGCGAAGAGGAACAGTGATTTTATGTCTTATGTTTTCTGGCGTTGGTGCACGGATGTGGAACTGAACGGATGGGGCAAGGTGACGAAGGGCGGTGAGCAGCGTGTCGGCGACCTCGCTCCCGACCACCGTGTCGAGCGTGTCGAGAGTTCCGCCAGGCCCCCTCCCAAAAGATCGAAGCGGGAAAAGGCCGTCAATTCGACAGAAAGGTCGAGAAATGCATCGAAACGGCTACTCATGCGATCACCTCCGCCTGCCCGGTGACAGCTGCCTGTTTGGCACTGTGGGGAATCTCGTAGGTGGGGCTGCTGTACTTACCGGGATGGCCCGGCAGGGGATTGCGGATCAGTTCAACGATTATATTGCGGAATTCGAACATGATCGGAACGGCTTCCAGCAGCAAGCTCGGCTGGCCATTATAGGCACGCGTCAAAAGCTCCAGAAACTCGCCATAACATGTATTGAAGTCGGTCGCCGCCTCACGCAATTCCGAGCCTTTGGATATTTCCGCCACCTTGAGGTTCGGTTTGATGGCATAAGCGCCTTCCCAGTCGACCTGCAAATGCGGACCCGTGGGGTGGTCGGGCTGATCACCTTTCCGGTAATAGCGGCCTTTGACCAGTTCATCGAAACGATAGTAATGGGCCAGTTCGTGCTCGTCATCGTCGTAGATACCACCACCGTCACCTTCGCCCTGTTCCATGATGAGCTCTATGGCTTCGAGGGCGCTTTTCAGATCGGTCACGGGAAACAACTCACCGCCGCCCGAATAATAATATTCCGAGGTAATCTGGCGAAACTTGTCGCCGATAAAAATCGTTGTGCCCGCCCGGCGCGCTTCGGCTTCTAAGTATTTGATGCCGTCTGCGATTGCCGAATAGAACTCGCCAATACTGTAAAAATGGAGATCTTCGTGCCTCGGATCACTGCCAAGCGCTGTGATATGCGGGGAGTTCTTGCGTTGTATCAGGCCCTTGCCAGCGAGATGTTCGGGGCGCCGGGCCGGCCGCTCGATTTTCAAGAATGTCGCCAGCGCTTCACGGCTGAAAGCCTGTATGCTGACCTTAAAGTCGGTCTCGCCGTCAGGGAGCGAGGCGGGATAGTTAACCGCGAAATCTGGCCTAGTAAGATCCGGCGTGCCACCGATGGCATTGAGGATATTGGCCGCAATGGTCAAATCCAGCATTTCTTCCACGACGATCACGCGAAGAACTTGCGCCGCATCCCGGTTTACACCGGGCTTAATCGAGTAAAGTGCAGTCAGATACGGCGGAATCGTCGCATGTTCGAGCTGCATCGCACGGTGGAGAAACTCTTTCAGCTCATCGAGCGTCTTAATGCCATAAGGATCCATCCTCAAGCTCCCTGGAATATAGTTAGGTGCACAGTCCGGCTTCGTGTCGCTTGCGTCGAGTCCCGCAGTTCGTTCCGCGTATCGGATATTGGTCTTTGTTCAGTGCAGAGACTTCAGAATGTCGCGGCCGCTTCGGAAGCACATGGCGGCCAGCGTCAAGGTGACATTGGCCGTGCCGATCGTCGGCATGCTGCCGCCGCCCACCAGATAGAGGTTTTCGTGGTCCCAGCTGCGCTGGTTCTTGTCCACGACGGAATTGGTCTTCGTCGTTCCCATGATGTGGGTGCCGGCCAGATGATTGCCGCCGCGGATCGCATAGCCTTGCCTCATAGGCCACACAGCCGAAATCGCTAGGGTCGTAATGGGTATGATCCTGCGCGCCCAGACGCGTAAAGACGGTGCGCGCAAACTGGCGGCCATAGGCGGCACCCTTCATGGTATATTCCGGAACCGTGAACGACAGGATGGGCCGCATATTGCCGCATAAGGTCCGGATTGAACGATATAGGTCGAGCTATCGGTTTCCCCCGCCTGCAGCTTGCGAAGCTGCGTGCTGCGGGGCATGGCCGCGTTCGCATTCAGCGGAAAGGGCGACTGGTTATCCTTGGTGGCTGCCGAATAGAAGGTCGTCAGCAGATCGTTATAGCCTGCCAAAGAGCTATTGGCACCGGTTCCGGCTTCAAGCACAAGGACACGCTTGCCAGCTTCTGCAGCCTGCTTGGCAATTATAGCTCCGGAAATGCCGGAACCAACGACGACGATATCGTAGTCGCCAGACGCTGCGACAGACTTGGAATCCGCCTTCAGCGCTGATTCGAGTGGGAAAAGCACTTTGATCCTCCATCATTCCCGCAAAGCCGCATCAGGAAAATAGCGCGACAACGCAACCAAGTCGGTCTGCGCGAAGGCAGGTGTCAGAGTAACCACACGCGCAAGAGCGCCGATGGCCACGCCTGTACTGGTCAAATCCGCAACTGTCGTCGGCTGACTCCAAAACGCTGCTGTCATCGGCTGACTCCACAATTGATTGAAATTTGGCGGGACAAGACGCCGCTAGACTAGCTATATTTGTGATGTCGTAAATAAGTACTATTGCTCAGTTTGTTGCCGTTTCCGATGAGGTCGTCCTTTGTTTCGAGATGATTGCGCCGCCGGCTCCCGGATGGGCGGTGTCACGTTGTTTGAATGTGGCCACGTGAGGCCGAGCCTGCGCTTTTCAGGCAGGCCGTGCACTCACGGCTTCCCACGCGGCCATTGCCTGGCGTCGATGGGTTCGAATTTGTGCTGCGGAGCGGTTGGTCTGGGATGGGACGAAGAGGTTTCGGAGGGACTGTCAGGATGCTGGCGATGTCTCTCAAGTTGCGCCACTCCTGGACCAGATTGGCGGTCCGATCGGACAGTTCACAGCCGACGGTGCCTATGATGGAAAACCTACATACGAGGCAGTCATCGATCATAGCGCGGCGGCGGCTATCGTCATTCCGCCTCGCGCCAACGCGGTCGAGCCAAGCGACGATAGACCTCTCGGCCAACGGAACCGGCATATCGCCGCAATCAACAGTGACGGCCGGATGAAATGGCAGGTCTCTAACGGCTACGGCTAACGCTCGCTGGTTGAGACGGCAATCGGGCGATACAAGTCCGTCATCGGGCGGCGTCTGCGGGCCAGGTCGCTGCCTGGTCAGCAGACCGAAGTCGCCATCGGCTGCGCCGTCCTCAACCGCATGCTTGCTTTCGCACGCCCGAAAGCCGTCCGCCGCAAGGCAGCCAAGCCATAATCAGCCGTTTCAAAGATCCCCATCCCTTCAGTTCCACATCCGTGCACCAACGCCATCGCCATTTGTAAAATGACGCCGTGCTCATGCCATGTTCCCGGCAAAGCTCGGGTACAGGGACACCGCCTTCCGCCTGGCGAAGAATGGCAAGGATTTGTGGTTCGCTAAATCTGCTCGTCTCATCGAAATCTCCTCGATCATAAAGCCGGAGAAAATTCCACTTTTGAAGCCCCTTAATGGCGGGGAGGGTGTAACCGCCCGATTGGAACCGCCTGCCGCCTAGCGCCCTGATGGCCTAAGACACGTGTTTAACGACGTCGTTAGCGACGTGTCTTAGGCGAGGATTGCGATGCGCGTTGAAATTCTTGGGCAGGAACGTCGACGGCGGTGGCGCGAAGAAGACAAGCTTGCAATTGTCATGTCGGTTGGGGTTTCTGGAGCCACGATCACAGAGATTGCTCATCGTCATGATGTAACGCGGCAGCAGATATACGCCTGGCGTAGCGAGCTCAAGAAGAAGGGGCTGCTCCCGGTGTCTTCGAATGCATTGTTCATTCCCGTCGATCTGAATGCCGTGCAGAACGATGCCCCTGAATTGAGGGAGAGCTGCTCCGGGATGATTGAGCTACGATTGATCTGCGGCCGCACGCTTCGTTTCGAGAGTTCTATGGCTCCCGATGTCCTGACGCAGATTATCCGGGCAGTGGAAGCAGCATGATTGGGCCTGGGACCGGCGTTCGGGTGTATCTTGCGTGCGGGATCACGGATATGCGCAAGGGAGTAGAAGGCCTTGCCGCGCTTGCGCAGGATGTTTTGCGTCAGAAGCCGACTGGCGGCGCGGTCTTCGCCTTTCGCGGCAACCGTGGCGATCGTTTGAAGCTGCTGTATTTTGATGGCCAGGGCTTCTGCCTGTATTACAAGATCTTGCAGAAGGGGCGGTTTCCTTGGCCTTCGGCATCCGACGGGACTGCCCGGCTGACGTCGGCCCAACTGGCGATGTTGTGGGAAGGGATCGATTGGCGTCGTCCTGATTGGGGTGCGCCACCGGCCGTGTCGGGTGATTTTATCCCACTGAAACCACTGGTTTTTATGGAAATTTATCCTGGCTCGTGGTAGTCAGGATCATGTCTAGCACGACGACAAATCTTCCGGACGATCCAGCCTTTCTCAAGGCAATGATTGCCGCTTTGCAGGCGGAAAACGCGAAGATGTCGGCCACATTGCAAGCGCATGATCAGTTAATCCAAACGCTGCGGCTGCGCATTGCCAAGCTGAAGAAACAGGTCTTCGGCAAGTCCTCCGAAAAGATTGAGCGTGAAATCGAGCAGTTGGAACTAGCGCTTGAGGATCTGTTGATCGCCGCCGCTGAAGGCAGTACGGCGCCAATCGATGAACCTGATGAGGCGGCGTCTGTTGTTCCCTTGGCGGATACATCTGAAAAGATCATGCGCCGGCGCCCACGCGTCTCGGACAAGGCGGTTCGCGAGCGCCGAGAGCTCGATCCTGGCTCCTGCTGCCCGGAATGCGGAGGTGAATTGCGTCTTGTCGGTGAGGACGTCAGCGAAATCCTCGACATGATCGCCGCGCAGATGAAAGTCATCGAAGTTTCTCGACTGAAGAAGTCCTGCCGCTGCTGCGAGAAAATGGTGCAGGTGGCAGCACCCAGCCGCCCGATACCGGGCAGCATGGCCGGCGCTGGCCTCTTGGCGTACATTCTGGTCTCGAAGTTCGACGACCATTTGCCACTGTACCGTCTGAACGAGATCTTCGCCCGCATGGGCGCCGACATTCCCGACAGCACGATGGTTGATTGGTGTGGTCGCGCCATGCAGGTGCTTCGGCCTCTCATCGAGCGGATCGAAACGGCGGTCATGGCAAGTGACCTGCTTCATGCGGACGACACCCCGATCAGGGTGCTGGATCGCTCGCTGCGAGACAAGGGGTTGGGCAAGGGTGTGAAGAAGGGCAGGATCTGGACGTATGTCCGCGATCAGCGTCCATGGGCAGGCAGTTCCCCGCCCGGTGCAGTCTACTATTTTGCTCCTGACTGGAAAGAAGAGCACGTCCACCGCCACCTCAAGCAATCAAGCGGCATCCTTCAGGCTGACGGCTACAAAGGATATGGCAAGCTATACGCGCCTGGAGAAAAGGGAGAATCTCGCTTCAAGGAAGCCGCCTGCTGGGCTCATTGGCGACGAGACTTCCACGATATCTGGACATCAAACAAGTCCGAGATCGCGCGAGAGGCTCTCGATCGCATCGGAGCGCTTTATGACATCGAGCGTGGCATCAATGGGCAGCCTCCTGAGATCCGGCTTGCCGCGCGTCAGACCCAGAGCAAGCCTAAGGTCGATACATTCCGCCACTGGGCTGAAGCTCAACTAACGCGCATTCCGGGCAAAAGCGATCTGGCGACAGCTTTCCGCTACGGATTGAGCCGATGGTCTTCACTCTGTCTGTTCCTCGACGACGGCCGCGTCGCGATCGACAACAATTCCGCCGAGCGGGCACTGCGTCCGATAGGCGTGGGAAGACGGAACTGGCTCTTCGCGGGAGCCGATACGGGAGCGGAGACCTTGGCACGCGCCATGACGATCATCGAGACGGCAAAGATGAATGGTCTTGATCCGCAGGCCTATCTGGCAGACGTGCTCGATCGCATCCACGATCACAAGATCAATCGGTTAGACGAATTGCTTCCGTGGAACTGGTCGGCGATCACCACAATCGACGCGAAGGCAGCCTGATGGCGACAGTCACCTACGTCCGTACGATCAAATTTGTTGCCGAAATCCTCGAAGAGGACCCGGAGCTTCTTCAGGCAATTGTCTCCAACGATGATAATCTGAGCTACGGCAGCATCATCTCCGTGTACACCGGAGACGACGAATCGGTGACCGCACTGACAGACGACGGCATGGACGAATTGGAGCAGACGCTCAAAGATGCCCGTCGCTCACCCCAAGAATGGAACGACTTCCTCGACAGCTTTGTTGACGACGAGCTGCTCGTCGCTCGCATCAAAGCAAAATCTCGGCGGTAGCAATCGGGCGGTTACGGGAGGGTTACCAGTACCGTCAGGGATCGTAACTGGCAAATTCCAATTGGCCTATTCAATTGGGGTACGTCATGACGTTGCGGCATTGTCGCTACCTTTGTCGCTACCTTTGTCGGTTACGTGACAGGCGCCCTTGTTCTCAATCGCGTATTTTCGCGCCACATCACTGGAATCGCAGCGAATTATTGTTCGTCATCTCAATCGGCCTGCCTGGCACGAATCTTGAGAGCTATTGCGAGGCAGCGGAACGGCCTCCGCATCCGCATTGCGGGATAACCGCATTGCTTCGAACACATGAAGGAACGCCAAGCATGCCCAACCTAAAGGTAGGTGAAACAGCTCCCTCAATGGACTCCGCTGAACAATCCCTGATCGATCGCATCTGGACGGCGATAGACGCGAAGGATTGGGAGACGGCACGTTCGTTACTAGAAGATGGCATCAGTGTTATGCCGGACAGCCTCAACCTACTCCAGTTATGCAGACAGTTGACAAATTGCAAGACATGGAGGCCGGCTGCCTGATTCTACGCAAATTTGTCCGCCTTGCAATTGAGAAGGTCTCAAAAGACTGGCTTCTTGGAGCGATGGATCAACTTTTGGAGGATGTAATGAACGGCAGACTTAGAAAAGCACGCATCTTAACATTTGAACCAATCACGAATGTCGGAAGAATAGAGACAGTACTGCACCATATTTCTGTATTTAGATCCGATCCGGCCGTTGAGAACGGAGTATCAATTACCTCCTACGGTCGCGGACAGCTCATAGGCGTGATGTATACAGTGCCTGCACATGGGCAAATTGATGTCGCCCTAAATATTAAACTTCAGTGTGTTACTCCATCAGACGTGATTGCATTGAACAACATGATAAAAGGAATGCTTGACGCTTCGCATTCTCATAAATTTGAGGAAACAGAATCGACGAACGTTAGCGGAGGCTTAGGATTCTTCGCTTTTTGGTCGGGCGGCGTGTCAGCAAGTTATAGTGATGTCAAACACACGTTGGACGGTTGGGGCCTGAGTGCGGAGGACCAGCGGAAAATCGTTAACGGCATGATGGAGATCGCTCAGAACGAGTCAACGTTCAACTACAAGGGCACTATATATAACCGCGACTTCGATTATGACGTGACCGGTAGTCTCTTTGCAATCGTTATGGATGCAACAATCCAACAAGGGCAATATCACAAGCAACTGCGATTTTTGGCCCCCAAAGTACACCTCAATACAAATGACGGCGACAGCCTGCCGGTAGTTGGCACACTATACTCCTGATGTATCGCGCTCGCCGAACGTGGCTTGGCTCCTGTATTGCGGACAGACGATTCACAAACCATGGCAGCACTAAAGCCATTAAACGTCGTCAGAAAGGAGTTGTACGGGCATGGATTACTACCCAGCGCAGATAATATCTAAAGGCGTAAATAAAAGCGTAAAGATCTATCGTCTTCATGGGATCGATAAGGCGCAAGCAATACAGCGGCTGAAGGACGGCAAGGACGTATATACGACCAAATCAAAGGCTAATACCCTGGCGAAGGAGCTCAGCCGAGGCCAGGGCATTTGGAAGGACGACGCCCATGTGATCGGTGGCTATCGGCACTACCATGACGTAGATCACCACTACCGCAGCCACATTTTTTTTGGCGAACCAAAAGTCTAAATCCACGAAGATTCCTCCTGAAGGGTTAAAATCAATGGCAGTTCAGAAAATACAATTTTCGCTTTTGCATGGGGTGTTAGCTCCTGATGGCGCTCAAGGCCCGTAAGCGGAAGATTCATTATCGGTCGATGCTCATGGCGACGGAATAAATTCGGGCATCGACTATACGATCCAGCGCATTCAGAGGGCTGGGTGGACGCAGAAATTAAGGTCCCAGCACTGACGAGCCAAGAAGCTCAGGATATTGACGCGCTGTTCAAAATCCCTTCTTTCGGCATCAGCTCGTGAAGAGGTCCAACATTATGAAAGCGTCCATGGAAAGGGGAACCTGAATTTCTTCCGATATCTTTTCGGCGGCGTTGAGGCAGGTTATGATAAAATACGCCACCTTCTAAAGAACGTAGGCCTGTCAGAGGATAACATTAAAACACTTGTTTCGACGATCGCAGATATGGCGGATCGTATCGCTCAAAGCATCAATACCGGCAACGACTATTCAGTGGCCGGTGAACTGAAGATCTCGACGATTCAAGGAAAGGTCATCTCAGGCAAGAACATGATCCAATATCGTGTTCTGGCGAATAAGGGGACCGCTGGTTCGGACGGTGCAACAGCTCCGGCGAATGTGGAAGCGATCCTTTGCGGGAGGGCCGGACATAGGCTGCCATGAGCTTGGGTTCGTAGGTGAGCGTGGCCCGCCCCCGGTAAGCTAAATCGGGGGTTGCTCTCGAAAGGCCAGAGCCGAACCCTAATGAGACAAAGCAGTAAAAGAATTCAGCGGCCAACCACCAAAACGCAGTGGTGACAAACATGAAGTTTGAAGGCGCCTCAAGATTTCCCACTCGTAATTTTCCTTACCACCGGAATGCCTCCGGGCTGTCTCGTGACGGGCTCGCCGATCCCCTAAAGGATACACCGACCGGCGCCGCGGCGCGCTTTATCCTAGGGATCGACCGTAAGGCGTCGGTGCTCGATCCAAGGGCAGAAGCTTCACCAGTCAATGACGCTTTTGCGAAGCTGGTCCTTGCTCCCGGGCACCGGCCGGAGACCCTGCTTGAATTGCTGGCTGTCCTTGATGCTGTTGTCGGCCCAGATGCGCTCCCAGATCAGCGGATCTATCGGGTCGCAGACGGCGGGCAAATTGCCTGGGATCCTTCCACTGCAGATCTAGATCTGCCATTTGAGGCTGGTTGTGACACGGCACCGCGAACAAGATGCCGAGATATTCGTATCGACGGCGCCTCCTTTCAATTCCAGCGGCATCTTTTTACAGGTTTTTGCCTAGGATCCGGTCGCAGGCGCTTATAATTTTTACGAGCGGCGTAGTGGAACCTGGTCTTGGGCTGGGAACTCGTGGCATTCGCTACAAGCGCCAACCCGGGGGCGCGGTCCGTTCGACAGCCATGTAACGGCGGACCGGTCATGAAAGAGCTGAAAGTGCCATGGCTACACTGGCACTCTCAGGCGTCGCCGATTCAAGACGAGATCTTTGCTCCTGACGATCCGTTGCGATCAGACACTCTCTACCACAGTTCGCAGGTCAAGGGTGCTGAGGATCTCGAACTTATCGTGCGCTCTGGCACCTCCCGTTGGACGAAATCGAGATTCGATCGTGAGGCTCAAAATGGCATCCTTTCCAATGCCCAGAGCTTCCTACGACAAGTTGTCACGACGACGACGGTCAATCTTACATCCTCTCCTCAACAGTCGGCATCACTGGCGCCAGATGAGCTGCTTCGCTTGCCCACGACGTTCTTCTTGAACACAGAGTGCCTGCTTGATGAACTGAACATACCTGCGAACATCCAGCGTCTGAAAGTTCCGGGCGCGTTCTATACGAATTGCCTCAGTCGATACGCCGTCCAACGGCAGGACGGGGGCGTCGTGGTTCAAGGGGATGTCGATTTCGCCTTCGCCGTTCCGGAGCCGTCTCTGGAGGACCGGGTTATTCTAGCCGGCCTGCTGGGAAGAGGTGTTCTGTCCCGTCGCCTGGCAGCCTGTTTGCTTATGGTCGATTTCCAGAACCCGATCTTTTCCCGAAAACGAGAATATCTGCTGCGGTTTTTCCCCACCCAAATGAAGCTGGACGGCAGCGGCGAGGCGCTTTTCGTTCAGGCCGTTCGCGATCCCGGAGGCGAAATGGGGGCAGAGTTCCTCTCCCTATGGGACGTCGATCCAAGCGGCTGGGAACAGTCGTTCGCAACGATGATCGAGACCCATTGGACGAAGCTCACCGAGAAGTTGGGTACGGCAGATGGCTTTGACGAAATTTTTCGGCTGGCCGAATCCAGACGTCGGCAGTTCCGTAAGCGCCCCTTGTCGGAGTTCGGTCTGACATTGCCGATCGCCAGCACTCTTGAGATCACTGATTTTCTACGCATGGATGTCGACGCCCATGTTTTACCCGACCCGGAGGAAGCGTGATGCCAAGTCTTGACCCACCTGGATTCTTGCAGGACTTCAACCAGCAGCAACAAGAGGCTTGGAGTGACTGGATGTCGCAACAGCTTGACGATGCGAAGGCCGGACAGCCGGACGTACGATTTTGACGCCCCGCGCCCACGCTTCTTCAACGTCGCTAAGACGCCGTTGGCGGCAGATGCTGTCGAAAAAGATATAAGCTGGACCGCGTTTCCCCGCCTGGTGGCAATCGATGCGGCCACCGACGAAGAGCGTTGGAAGACCGCTGACGGAAGCAGGGACGTGCAGGACGAATATTGCGAGTGGAGTGTAACCCGCTTGGCCGACGGGCGTATTTCGCGCGTGACATTTACCTGCGAGGGGCCCGAATACTGGCAATTTCTCGCGGCAACCGATCCAGCTAAAGTTTTGGACCTTTACCGTGGCCACATAGACCCTGCGGTTCAGCCGAATGATCTTTTGACCTCGGCCGGAACTTATAATCCGAGAAACAAGTGGAACAGCGGGACGTCTAAGGGTGCCATGCACCTGATCCAACAGAACAACACTCTTGGCGCAGAGATTGAACTCGCCGCCGGGGCGAGCAATACGCGTGCGCCCAAAGGCGTGTTGTTGACGAACGACCAGGACCTCATTCGATGCGGCGCTTATGGGCAAGCGGAAAGGCATAGTGACCCGACCATCGGGGGCGGCGTCAATTTATTGGCGCGGACTGACGCAAACATTTCACTCGCCAATCCGGTTGGTATCTATTTCGCAGGTTTGAACACGGCCGGTTGGGCAAGCCCCGATGGGACGCAACCGGCCCTCTTCTGGAAAATTACGCGTGGAACAGCTGAAAAGGCTGTCCGCGCTGTTTTTGAAGTACCCGCCGATCGGGGCTATTTGGTCAGCGACGTCACGATAAACGGCAAGCCTATCAAGTTCGGTGGACAAATTTCTGATTTCATTTCGATGAAGTTGACAGGGGTGGCTATGAACATCGGCAAAAGTGCTCACCCCTCCGATCGCGGGATGCAAGAGTAGGGCGGCCAAAACCGCGGGGTTGACGAAGATTGACGTCGCATCGACGCTTCGGCGACCCGCTACCCCCGCCAGATACTAGGATCAGGGCCTTCCTCGCGGCCGCGCTCAGAAGAAACGGGGGCTCGCGCGACCCGAGCCGCCGAAGGATGGGCGCCTTGATGCCCCGCTGGCCAATACCCGTTGGCGGGTGGACCAGCACACGATTCGGCACGAGCGACCTCACCCTGTTGCGAGATGCGCCCCGTCGCCGCAAGCGCCAAACATTTACGTACACACTGGGGATGTACTATTTGGAAAGCCTAGGATATAGTACATCCACGTACACACAAGGTTAATGACATGCACACCACTAAAGCTTTCAAGAATGGAAATTCCCAAGCGGTTCGCATACCGGCGGAACTGGCGTTTGAGCGAACCGATGTTGAGTTGGAGATCGAGCGCATCGGCGACGAGCTTCGCATCCGTCCTGTGCATCGCTCCCTGGCCGGCGTTCTGGATGTATTCGCCCGCTTCTCTCCGGATTTCATGCGTGACGGAAGAGAGTCCCATGAGCAAGACGAGCGGGACAAGATCTGATGGCGCGCTACATGCTCGACACGAACATGTGTATCTACCTGATGAAAAACCAGCCGGAGCAGGTCGCTCGCCGCTTTGCCAGTTGCTATGTGGGGGACGTGGTGATGTCCGCCATCACCTTCGCGGAACTCGAGTACGGTGTTTCCGCATCCGATGATCCGGAACGAGAACTTGATAATCTCACCGCCCTGGCCGAGCTAATCACGGTAGAGCCGTTTGGGATCGCAGCAGCGCGTGCCTACGGTCCGGTTCGAATGGCGACGAGAGACCGGAAGAAAGATCATCTCGACAAACTGATCGCATCGCATGCGATCGCTCTGGACACGGTATTGGTGACCAACAACACGCGGGACTTCCTGGCGTATCCCGGACTGAAGCTCGAAAACTGGCTGGACGCGGAACGCAGAGAAACCAATTAACCCGTCCCAGCGGCTATGCCGTGAGGGGCGGGCAGGAGGGGACCTTGCCGGCGCTCGTGCCGGTAAGAGGGCGATGTTAGAGGTTAGTTTTCGCTCGATGAAAATAGGTTTCTGGAGACAGCCTCCAGTCGGAGCGCTTAATGCTGAAATCGATATCGCTGTGTCGTCAGCGATGGAAACGCTAGCAGATCAGGGCGCATCCATCATCCCATTTACACTTCCAATCGATGACGTCTTGGACTTGTTCGATCATCATTGGATGTGGCTTTAAACGGCGTGGACGTCGTTATCTCGCCCGCCGCCGCCCATCTCCCTTTTGCAACGGCCATGAACGCTCCACCCGATACCGGAGTCAAGAGTTGGACTGAATGGACTGGCTTTAGCTACCCGCTAAATTTGACAGGGCAACCTGAATGTGTGGTCTCCTGCGGTTTTAGCGCCACGGGGCTACCTATCGGTATTCAGATTATTGGTGCACGAGGTGCGGACGGCCGGGTTCTATCTGTAGCGAAGGAAATCGAAAGTCTTATTGGCCGGTATTGCGAGAGTAATCACGATCTGCCTCGCGACGGCACCAGGCGGAATTGTAAGGGACCTAATTGCAGGCGTGTCGAAGTCCCGATGGGTGATCTCCTTCAAGTTCCGTCAATTCGCCGAAGCATGTGTTCAACGTTAATTGCGTGGAAGATAAAGCCAAGCTCGCTAAGCGGAGAATCGTATCGGATGTCGTCTATTGTGGCGATCAGGCGGTCAGCATCGATCAGCCCCAGTTCATGCAGCAGGCAACGACGGGATAATTGACTAGTGATCTCGCTAGCACCGATAATCAGCGAGCCGGTCAGATAGTGTTCGAAGTTTTCTCTTATAGAAACGCCGAAAAACCGTTTGGGATATCCAAGCCGTTCCAACATCCGGCGATGCAGCGCCTTTTCGTGCCTCCAGGCAAAAGGCAAACTCCGATAAAATCGTACGGCTTCTGGCTGGGCGAATGGGCTAATTGGCCATATGCCATGGCTCGCAAACAAAGGAGCACGCGCGGCGTGTGCCTCCAGTACCGAGATTGGCAGGATAGGGAAGGGTGCCCGATCGCAGCTTGCTGCATAGTCGGGCAATCGGTTTTTGAGCACCAGCGTCATGGCGGAGGGAAGGATCGCAGGAAGGAATGCATCGCTAATATTACGAGCGAATTGCTCGTGATTTTGCTCGAAAGCATGGGCCATTAGCAACTCATCACCGCCTGTACCAGTTGCGACCGCCCGCGGGGCTGAGGCAGTGGCGAGCGACTTCAATAGTTGATGGAGGGGCCGCTGCAGATCGGCATTGTAGGGAGCGGGGACGTAGTCGCTACTCACTTCGAACCCACACGGAACCATTGGTATCGTGTCAACACGCAGCGTTTGGTCGCGAAAGCCAAAGTGCTCGATTGCTATTTCGCGCCGCGAAGTCTGTTGACTTCGAGCTGGCCCCTCGACCTCCAAGGCATAAGTTTGCAGGGCGTCAGGTTGCTGCCCCGCCAAAGTGGCGGCAACGACTGCCGAATCCAATCCTCCGCTGAATTCGCTAGCCGTGAGGGCCGGCGTGAGGGGCCAGCGACGCAGCAGGGTGTCGATCAAACGGCATGCTGCGGCTGCAACATCGGCCTCATCCACAAGCGGGGTCGGGATGAAGTACGGTGCCGGAGGGGGATATTTCGTCTCGACGGCTCCCGTCCTGCTGATGCAAAGTGACGCGCGCTCCGTCAGCATGAAAACACAGCGAAACATCGTGGTTGTTGCATAGGGGAGCGTCCCGACAAGACGCAGGCCAGTTCGGTCCGTGTCGACGTCGGCGAGAGTCATGCCCGAATAAAAGTCCGCTATCGACCAGGAGAGATCAATGCGCTCACCGCTGACCTTCAGATAAAGTGGCGCAACACCTCCATGTCCGGCGCTGAAGGTCACCGTGCCGGAATGGCGATTGATCGAAATTGTCTGATAGTCCAATGGCCATTGCCCAAAAGCACAGAAATCATGTGCTCGTTCTATCGGCCAATCCCTGAGTGCTACAACCTGCCCACCCGCTTCGGCGGAACGCTCGCGGCAGATCAGGATGATTTGATCAGTGGTGTCCCAACGGAAAGTTTCGAGTAAAGGATGGTCCAGGATCTTGATAGAGATGTTGGGGTATGACGACGGGATCAGCGGTTCATCCACGCACTCGAGATGACCTCGGTCAATCGTTCCCTTGAACATGGGTGATCGCCTAGTTGATGAAAATCTAAAGGGGCAGTGACCGCCGCCTTGGCGACGGTCACACGGATGAGACTTAGACGTCGAGTTTGTCCATGTCGCCCGGTTTTCCCCCCTTGATCATGGCAGCAATTTCTGTGGTCGAAGGGGTCGGTCCGACGCGCGGCGCCTTGGCAAACACGCTCAACTCGCCACCGATGAGTTTAACGGGCTTGCGGGTAGTTATCGTTTCCATGTTATGATTCTCCGTTGGTTGCTTTCCTCGCCGTTCCCTTAAAGGGGTGCCAATGACGCGAGTGACTGAGTTACACTGACTGTCCCATACCGTTCTAGGGTGGCATAGGCTGCGGAATCATTAGGCTACAATCGATCCGGGCGGCTACGTGACTGGCTCTCTGACCTAAGCATTGATTGCGATGTAGCACCGCTTGTGCAAAAGAATTCCAGGCGGTGACTTGTGTGCGCTTATGAGCCGGACTGGCGGCGAATTGGTGACCAAAACTTCCTGAGCCGTAAGGTTCAAACATCGAGCGGAATTTCCTATGCTAGTTAGTTGCCTACAACGTCTGGGGGGCGGACGAGGGGATGACTTCGAGTGGCACGACTAACTCGTTTTCGAAAATGCTAGGCTCTGAGAGGATGTGTGTTTGCCACCCGTTGGCGCGCAAGGTGTTTATCAGCTTTGGGTGCGTCTCGCCGATAAGCGAGGTGATGCCAGCAACGCGGCAAAACTCCATCAACCCGATCATCAAAACACGCGATACTGGAACCCCGTCAATCTTTTCATCACCGCTTGCAACCGCCCACCGCGTCCATTCGAAAACGTCGTGCGACCTTGGCCACTTTTGGCCCCGCATGATTTGCGGGTAGACGGTTGAAAGAAGATGTGGCTGCACCGTAGGAAGGAGCCGAGAATACCCGATCACCGTATCGTTCTTGAGAACGCTAAAATGAATAGCGCAATCGTGATCAAACTGATCTATTTCCCGTCTGTCACTCTTGCGTAATGCCTGCCACCCACGTCGCTCCACAAATTGCTGGTGTCGAAATCGCCAGATTTTCTCCATGATTACGGCGTTAGCCCGAGAGTCCCCAATGCAAATCTTCATCATCGTTTCTGACCCCCGGGGATCACTATGCGCGATCTTTCTGTCCTTCAAAATGAGTAGAAATACTCATTTCTGAGTTAGGTCGCGGATGTTTAACGTCGTTCGTCGCGCTACCATGGTTTTAAATCAAACAATCTCGCGCGGCATGGGAAATGGCGGCAACGGAAAGATCGGCCAACGGGTTTAGAATGCCAATATCTCGTGCCGCTAGAGTGAATTTGCAGAGCATCGGTGTGCTCAAAGACCCCTAAAGGCTCGATCGAGCCGGCTCTCAGGCCGCTTTTCGTTTGATGTGATTGCGTTAGAAACCCATCTCGGCCGGTGCTTATCTGCTACCGACCAAATAGGCTTCGACCGCTCTTACCGTCCCGGGTCTCGGGGGCATGACTATGGGTTAATGGTAGTCTGTCAGGGAGTATATCTACTCATTTACGTCACCCAGAAATACTTATAGCTGAATTGGTGTCTCCAATAACACTCGCCTCAGTTGGAGCTGGGCAAAGAAGCGGTCCAAACGATTGGATCAGTCCTGGCGTGAAGACAGAAAATCAGCGGAAAGGGAGAATCAAATGTCCTTGCATGTCAGCTACGTAGACAAGGAAATGACGGATCATGCCCGTGCATCACAGCCGGGAAGCGCGGCGCTTGCCCAAGGAACGCAATATTCGTTGCTGTTGAAGAACCGATCGGCGCAACCTTGGACCTTCTATGTCTATCAAAAGATGCCTCAACCTGTTGCCAATGTCTTCTCTTTGGCATGGTTCTGCTCTCCGTATAAAATTCGGGTTGGCAATCAAATCAAATTCAGTTGGGAGCTCGCCTATAATTTCGTCTGGAGCGACACGGGACAACTGATTCCTGGCGTGGACTTTCTTTCCTCCGGGGTGGAGGACTGCAGCCCCAGCGGGAGAAACACCACTACTTTTTCATTAAGTGATGGACCTGGCCTGACCGCGCCGATCAAGGGTGATCCTGCAGGATCACTGGTCATTAACGATGCTGCCAATGTGCCAAACAACCGGTTCTCCGTGGGCATCGGCATGTCCGGAACGGGAACTTATGTTGCACAAGCGGGCACCAATCTGCTCCACACGTTCACGCCGACTCCGAGCTATTGGATTGCGGCGGGAACAAATGTGAATATCGGCTCGGTGCTCAGTATCGACACGATCACCCAGACCAGGGAAGCCAAGTTTCCCTCTGCCGTCTTCAATCTCGTAGGCGTGCTCCAAGAGGACAATACCTGGGATATCAACCCGGCTTGATGGCAAGGTGAATAGGCATCAGCTCCGCCCGTCAGGGCGGAGCTGATGCTTGGGAGTACCTGTTGTTGCTGATAATTGGCATTCCTTCCCTCACGCATCAATCTTGACCGAGGAACCAAAGATGTTTGCAGGGCCTCCAATCGGTGCGGTCTGTCCCTTTGCGGGGCAAGTTGCCCCCTTCTCGAGCTCGGTCAATACAATCTGGAGCAACACACCATGCGCAAGCTCTGGCGTGGCTGCGGGTACAAATGCGGAAGCTCCTATCAGCTACGTCGAAGCCCAGGGATGGATGCTTTGCGATGGACGCTATCTCAGGGCAACCGCCTATCCAGAACTCTACGCCGTTCTCGGCGGACTCTATGGAGAGCGGAATTCTACGGCCGATCTGGAATTTCGGATTCCAGACTACCGTGGGTTGTTCCTGCGTGGTTTCGATGCCGGTGCCGGTATGGACCCTGACGCGAAACGACGGCTGGATCCAACCGGCAATAATGTTGCGAATGTTGTTGGGTCCCTCCAATGCGATGCTATGCAAGTTCATGCGCATCCCTATGAGATAACGACGCCGGCGGGAATTTCGCAACAGGGGAGTGCCGCCGGAACTTCCATTTCAAGCAAATCGACAGGCTCACCGGAAAATCCGGCACGCACAGCTCTTGAGACGCGTCCCAAGAACGTGGCCGTGAACTACCTGATCAAGTTTCGGTAACTTGAAAGGGTCGCAGATCCTTTCATTCGATTCGGAGACATCGGTCCGGAAGTGACATCTTGCCGGCCGGCAAAAGAGGAGAAGCTTAATGACTGCTACTTTGAGAGCTTTCGGATACCTAGCTGCTGTCGCCCTGACCGTCACCTTCGCGCAGGGAGCCGCGGCTGAGGAGCACCAAAAAGGCAAGGTCGCGGCGAAGCCCGTAGAAACTGGCGTTGTGATCCGCGGCGTCACGCTTGCCGGCCCGGTTGGAAATCCGGGTACGTCAACCGGGAAAACATGCGACTTCAGCGGTGAGCCCGTGGATCCATCCGGACGTTTGGAGGGGGCAAGCGTCAACTGCAGACCAAATGGTAACCTGGCGAATACATTGCCAGGGCTACCCGCACGCTTTAACGCGTATTGCATGATAAATGCTCCGGTCAAAAGTGCGCGGCTAATCCAAGCTGCCCGACCAGAAAATGCCAGCCACTGCGATCTGTCGGGGATCACCCCAAAAGACGCGACTGGTCAATTCGGGGGGGCCGTCTGGCGGTAGGTGGTCATTGGACGACTTCTGAGGAAACAAATTCAAAACACGTCCTCGCAGCCACCCAATGGATCCTGTCTGCTCGACCTACCGAAAACTGTGTTGCGCCTGTCTATCAATTCAGGCGCAAATTTAGCTCTGCATTTCAACGGGCTACCATCAGATCATGATGGCTGTCGTGATCCAATAGGCCCAATCTTTGAAGTGCCCGAAAACTCCACATGTTTCAGCGAATAATTCTGAGACGAAAGCTTTCGGCAATCATTTGAGGTGTATTAACCACATTGAGCTTTCGCTGGATGTTCAAAATGACATTTTGAATGGTTCGATGGGATCGTCCGAGAATCGTTGCGATCTCTATTGCTGTTTTGCCTGCGGCACACCAATGGATGATTTCGCGCTCTCGCGTTGTGATCATGGGTAAGGCCATAACTTTTCGACTGGCATCATTCCCAATTTGGGCGCGGAGCAAGCTGTGCGCGTAAGCCGCCATCACATAGAGCGCGCTTCGGTCGCAGGTTGAGAGCTCCACCTTTTCCGCTCCAAAACTGACAATCGATTGAAACCCGCCGGCAGTGTGTAAAGGAACGCTAAAGCCGTCAATCAACTTGAATTCGCGTGCCTCATTCATGACACGACGGCTCTGCCGAGCGAGTTTTTGATCTCGCAGAGCTTCCGACCAAACAAATGCGTGATCACATGTCTTGCTAAGCTGCACTATGGGGTCGGCGTGGACATAGTTGTTTTCACGATAGCGATCAAACCACCCGGCGGACCAATTGCTAAAAACGAAATAGGGATCAATTCGCTCCGGAGGCGAGGGGATGCCGGATATCGCGAAATAGCTAAACCCGAAATATTGTGAAATTTTTCCAAGTAAGAGTAACACATCGTCTTTGCTCTTTGCACTGGCTGACTCTGACAGGAAATCGAACACCAGATTCGAGACCGCTGAGGATTCTTCCTTCACGACAACCTCCCGGTTCGGCGCAAGATTAACGTCGTCACATCTAAGCAGTGAGTGCCCAGTTCCGTGGGCGGCTAAACTCTGAAAACCATATTAGATACCCTTGATACATACAACCAAAAAGCGCATCTTCCAGGCGGGATCGTCGTCGGCAAACCGTTTGGCGCCGCTCGTCTGAAAAACAATTCGAGCCGTCAATTTAACCGAGTGCATCAGCCCGATCGCTATAGCTTGGCATCCACTCGGAACCGTACGGCAGACGACTGACAACTTCGCAGCGGGGCATGTCGCAAATTTCGGCGCTTAACGGTATGTTGACCATGGGAAGAGAGATTGCCGCTCCGAAAGTTGTGGAGCGAGCCGACGATTCTGAATGCTATTGCCGAAAAGCTGAAGCGGCAATCGATCGATGATTTCAAGGGCCGGCATTTCGAGGCATGGCCGATCGTGCGGGCGGTTGCCTGGTATTTGGGTTTGCTCAAGGCTTCAGACGAGTTCGTCAGAAGCGAAAGTTAAGGCCCGCCTTAATTACATTATCGTTGAGGTCGGACTTCGAGCTGGTGCCTCCGCTCGGGGTCGGGACAGCGTTGTTAATGACGTAGTTGTACTCGATCTTTGCCGACACGCCGCCCGAAAACGCGTGCTCGACGCCGCCACCGCAGAGGTAGCCCTGTTTCCAGCTATCCGGTCCGGATTTCCATTTGTCCGATCCGGATACGAGGCGGCGGCCCTCGAACTCGGTCGTTGTGACGCCCGCGGTGCCGTAGACGAAAGTGCGATCAAAGCCCAGGCCAGCCTTCGCTTTCGCGGCACCACGGAAGCGGCTTTCCACCCTCCCGCCGGGCACACGCACTTCGTTGTTCATGTAAGAGCCTTCCAGTTCTGCGCCGAAAACGCCCGGTCCGGCCTGGAAATTGTAACCTACCTGAGCGCCCACCGCTGGGGCGCGATCATTGTTGAACGGGTTGAATTTGGAGGCCGCGACACCTCCGTGAAGACCGGCGTAAGCCCCGACCCACGAGAAGGTTCCCGGTGCGTCATAAGAGGGGGCGCTCGGAACGCTGTGGTCAGCTAGATCGGCCGCCGACGCGCCGCATGCCATTAGGGTCGAGACGCCTACGAATAAGATTTTTCTTTTAATTAGCGACATATATAACTCCGTAACGAGCGAAACTAACATCCGGTTCTGGGCTGGACGCCAAAGGTCTACAAACCCCGCCTGACCCGCGATAGCCGCGGAGAAGGCATCATGAGCTTCCATGAGAAAAGCCAGGTCGCTCGACTGGATCAAGTTTCGCATCACATCCGTTGGATCTTGTGTGGACCCAACGCTCTTTGGGACATGGGGGGCGTTGTCCCTGCTGTCCCTGACCCTACCTTCTGGACCATAGCCCCCGACGTTCCTCACTGCGACTGCCCTTCGCCTTTTGAATATTTCAGCATCGTCATACCTCCTTCATAAGCAGACTCTCTACAATTGCCTGATTTAAGACAAGGGGCGCGGAGGATATATTTAAATATATATTTGTCTACGTTATGTCAAAGAGCGGCAATACATTGATATTCCACCAAGACTGGAAAACATACGGACTTATATTTACGAATATATTCTGGCTAATTTCCCAGCTGGCGGCATTTGCCGCGCCAACGTAGGCTCGCACAACGAAAGCGCGACTGTAGCTGAGCTTATGCCACGACGGAATTCACGGCGCCCGTCCGGGCGGCCAGATCCGGAGAGCGTCCCTGCAACTCCTGGTCCAGGAGCCTGTAATCCGCAGTGATATGATCGTCGGTCAGCCAATGGGTGGGGCCGAGCGGCTGCCGACCCTGCGGTGCGATGCCCGATCCCGAGGCCGGTTCAACCGTCTGGGCAACTCGCGAGTGATGGGTGAGACGCCCGTCCGACTCCGACCCCGCCGTGTTGGGCTCACCGTTGGTGGAGAAGCGTGTCATAAGGACGCGACGGTCGGCTCGAGGATATTCACAACATTAACGGCGTCGTCGGGACCAGTATCTCGGTGCTGTTCCTGCTGGTGATCAGCATCGCCAATTTGTTCTTCCTGAACCGTTGCGGAAGCCCAGATCGTTACCGCCGAAGCGAAGATCCTCTCCACTGAAATCGCGATTGCAGCCACCAACAAGTTGTTCGAACTGGCAGGAACGCGCTCAACCCTTGCAGAGCACGGGCTTGATCGCCACTGGCGCAACGCCCGCACCCATACTCTGCACGACCCGGTCCGCTGGAAGTACGCCATTTTGGGTAAGTATTTCCTGAATGGCGAGAAGCCACCGCTCCATGCCTGGAGCTGAGGATTCCGATCTGCAAAGCACCCTAAGATCAGGTGCTCTGCAGATTATGTCTGCAGCGCATACGAGGGAGGAAGCTTTCGCCTTCGTCAACGAGGTGTCGCGGACATTGTTGCCACTGCTCGGCGGCCGATTGTCATAGCCGCAAGCCTTTTTTATATTCTGCCGGCCATCTACGAAGGGCGCTCAGTGCATCCGGACGATAAACATTTTAGCATCCATCATTCAAATCGTTCGGATCAAATCAATGGATTTCACTAATAGGCTCTTAGAAAACATAAGGGGTGCTGGCAGCTTCGGCTGCCTCATAAGGAGTATATGTGATGATGATCAAAGGCACTGATAAAAGCCCCTTTATTATTAATGGATCCGATGACGACGACACAATCTATGGACTCAATCGCAATGACTGGATCAAAGCCGGCGGCGGCGATGATCTGATTTGGGCTGAACGCGGACACGACAGGATCGAGGCCGGTCCCGGCCATGACATCATCTGGGCCGGGGATGGCTCAGACGCTATCCATGCTGGTGATGGTGACGACCTCCTGTATAGCGACGGCTCATTCGCCGCCTTCAACCCCTTCGAAGTGCACCGCGTAATACCACATAGCGGCGAGAGCGACGACTGGCTCCACGGCGATGACGGGAAGGATACTCTGGTGGCTGGTGACGGCGCAGATGTTTTGGCTGGCGGCGAAGACGCTGACGCCTTCGTGTTTCGGTTCCACGATCCTATGGTTGGAACAACGCACTGCTATACGACTGTGAAAGATTTCGACCCGAAGCAAGACCGTTTTGTCATGGACGCCGATCACTTCGGTAAAGGGGATCTGTTTGGCGCAAATTTCATCAACCACTCGAAGGGTTTCCCAGGCCAATTTGTGGACACTTTCTACAATGGCAAGGCCGCGAACGCGCACGGTGAGCACGTTGTGGTAATCACAGATCGTGGGTTCACGTCTAGCTCTGCCGCCGCGACCGCTATTCACGGGGAAGCCCGCGGTGACATCATTGTCTACTATGATGAAAAAACTCTCGGTCATGATGGCAAAACTCACGGTGCGACACTAGCCTATGTCGATTCCGCGAACCACGCGCATGCCTTCGCTCATGTCGACAATCTGCACGACATGTCAGATCTTACCTCGTTTACGGGGGAAAATTTCGGCTTCATTTAATTCGAAGACCCGAGGAGCGTTCCACCCTTGGGGCGCTTCTCTTTTCCAACGTGGCGCAGTACGGAAATAGAAACGACGTAATTTTGTGATCGAATGCACCGGCCCGTGAACAAGGTCCAATGGCCGGTCGCGTGCGTCCAATGTCGGCGTTGTTCAACCGAAAAGACGCGACCCTGGTCGAGAGGATGGTGAGATGCTGGCGAAGTTGCCCTGCTGCTGAAGACCAGCGTGGTATCAGGAGCGACGCCTGCGTAGCGTCCTCTTCTGTACAGGGCCGCGAAGCAATTCCATCTTAGTGAAAGTCCGCGTTGAGGGCCTTAGCAGGATTACGTCCCGTTTCATGGCTCCATGGCGAGGGGCCACGCGGTCACATCCTTTTGGTAGCGGTGCGTCTTCCCTCGAGGAAGGTTAACAGTGCTGTCGTCAACATACTGGCGTTGGCGACAGGCTTCGGTGATCTGCTCGGCCGGAAATGAGTAACCGCCATTACTTCAACAATCATTTACGTTGAACGAGCCTGGTGATCTCGCTGATAACGGTATGTCGCGCATGATGCCAGTCTGCCGCCTTGCTTGCGGCGCAAGTCTAGTCAACCGGCTGAAAGCAATAGGCGTTCGTAAGGGAAAACAGACGCTCAATGCAAAAAAAGCGCCTAGGTCCATGGCGGTACTATCCGTAGACCAGGCAACTGGCGCGGGCTGGCGTCAAATTCCTTTAGGCCTGTCGTTTGGGTCAAACTGAATGATCGTGATCCAATTGGCAGTGAGTGCCGGTCGGCTCTCGTTCTCGATCTCGACCGTCACCTCGTAAGTGGTCACCAGCATGCTTGCGCCGCGAAATTGACATTCAGAGAGAACGAAGCGACCGCGCACGCGGCTACCGGTCTTAACCGGTGACATGAAACGCACCCGGTCTAAGCCGTAGTTAAGGCCCATGGTCTGCTCGCGGATCCTTGGCATGCCGCTGAAGTTCATCGCCGACAGAAGCGAGAGCGTCAAGAAGCCATGAGCGATAGTGCCACCAAACGGGCTTTCGACTGCTGCGCGTTCCGGGTGCACGTGGATGAATTGATGATCGTGTGTCGCATCGGCGAAGAGATCGATTGTGGTTTGATCGACGGTGATCCATTCGGATTTACCGAGTTCCTGGCCAATTCGCGACGGCACGTCGGCGAGCGAAAGTTCGTGCATACGACCTCACTTATTTGATGTCTGGTCAAGTCTTGGATTTTCTCGGAGGCGAGTTGCGAATTAAATCGTCACAATCATTCGACTGTGACTGATTTAGCCAGATTCCGCGGCTGGTCCACATCTGCCCCCATGACGACGGCCGTGTGATAGGCAAGAAGCTGCAGCGGCAGAGAAAAGATCATCGGCGCGATAATCTCCTCAACATTAGGCAACACGATGGTGTGCATGGTGGGGAGTTTCGACATCGACGCACCCGTCTCGTCGGTGATCAGAATGATACGGCCGCCGCGGGCGGCCACTTCCTGCATATTGGAGACAGTCTTATCGAAGAACCGATCATGTGGCGCGATGACGATGACTGGCATATTTTCATCGATCAGGGCGATCGGACCGTGTTTTAATTCTCCTGCCGCATAACCTTCAGCATGAATATAGGAAACCTCCTTGAGCTTCAGCGCACCTTCCATGGCCAATGGGAAATTTGTGCCACGGCCGAGATAGAGCACGTCGCGGTAATGCGACAATTCCCGTGACAAGAGCTCGATCTGCGGCTTGATGTCGTTCAGCACTCGTCGCATAACGCCGGGCAACGTCGCCAGACTTTGGACCAGCGCCTGCTCCTCGTCGTCCGTGATTGTGCCCCGCGCCTTGCCTGCGCCGATGGCTAGTGCAGCGAGAACAGCAAGCTGGCAGGTGAATGCCTTGGTAGAAGCAACGCCGATCTCTGGCCCGGCGAGGATCGGAAAGATGGCATCTGCCTCGCGGGCAATAGTTGATTCTGCGGTATTGACGACAGCGCCTACTCTCAGACCTTGTGCTTTGCAATAGCGTAGCGATGCAAGCGTGTCAGCCGTCTCACCAGATTGAGAGATGAAGAGCGCTGCCGACCGCAGCGACAACGGGATTTCGCGATAGCGGAATTCAGAGGCGACATCAATTTCAACCATTAACCGTGCGTAGCGCTCGAACCAATATTTGCCAACGAGCCCCGCTAGATATGCAGTGCCGCAGGCAGAAATTGCGAGGCTCTCAACCCTGCCAAAACCGATGTCGGTTGCAATGGCATTGACCTGATTATCGTTGACATTGATATAGTGACCAAGAGCACGGGCGATGACCTCGGGTTGCTCGTAGATTTCCTTCTCCATAAAATGCCGGTGATTGCCCTTGCCGACCAGGTCTGCGGTAGCAAGCGATATGTGCCGTGGGCGCGTAACGACGTTGCCTTCCGTATCGAAAACCTGGACACTCGTTTTGCCTACAGCAGCCCAATCGCCATCGTTCAGATATGTGATGTCGTTGGTGAAGGGAGCAAGAGCGATCGCGTCGGAACCTAAAAACATCTCACCATCGCCATGGCCTATCACTAATGGTGGTCCATTGCGCGCCACCATAATGGTCGCTGGATCATCCTCAAACAGGATGGCAAGAGCAAATGCGCCCTTGACGCACTTCAACATGGCATGCATGGCCTCAAGGCATCCCATGCCATCCTGACGGAATTTTGTCAGGAGATGCGCAATCACCTCGGTGTCAGTGTCGGTCTGGAACTTGGCCCCTACCTCTGCCAATTCGTCCTTCAGCTCGGAAAAATTTTCGATGATGCCGTTATGAACAACGGCTACGCCATCGGCAAAGTGGGGGTGAGCGTTGCATTCTGTCGGTGCGCCATGGGTCGCCCAGCGGGTGTGGGCGATGCCGACAGTGCCGCTCAGGGGCTCTTTTTTCAATCTCGCTTTAAGGTTCCCGAGCTTGCCTTCTGCACGGCGTCGGTGCAATTCTCGCTCGAAGATCGTAGCAATCCCGGCTGAATCATAACCGCGGTATTCCAGCCGCTCCAAGGCTTCGATCAGCCGCTCCGACACGGGCTTATGTCCCACTATGCCAACAATCCCACACATGCTTGTCACCCATGTCCCAAGAGCCCCCGACCGGTAATCAGGAAGGCGGACGCCGCTCGGTGCGTGTCCTCCAGCGGGTGCTATTAAATCCAAACAGATTAGTAAAATTGATTATTGCGATAGCTATCATCCACGATATGGATGCGACTCCCTCAGTAGGGTCGATTGACGCTGTATGCGGTGA
Source organism: Rhizobium sp. MHM7A (assembly GCF_005862215.1). Taxonomy (NCBI): domain Bacteria; kingdom Pseudomonadati; phylum Pseudomonadota; class Alphaproteobacteria; order Hyphomicrobiales; family Rhizobiaceae; genus Rhizobium; species Rhizobium sp. MHM7A. The sequence continues at coordinate 26,562 of NZ_VCHT01000022.1, read as the reverse complement.
ATGGTGCCTTCTGCAAAGTGTCGATGATAAGCTTCGCCCGGGTTTTGGGCGCCTGCCTCTGAAAATGTTCGAGCCAACAGGAATTGGTATCTGCCGACGACATGCCGCGCGCATGTCATTAGTAAGCGCTGTTTTCAGGCCACGGCTTTGAGTTCATGCGTTGCGGCGTAGACCCAAGGCAGCAGGTCGTCGACGACAGGCGTGGTCATCGATATCGACCACGACCTCGATGCGCGGCAGGTGCGCTGGTAGCGAGCCCCGGTTCGTGCGCCGCTTGGCAACTTGCGACTGGCGAAAAGCCGTGGCAGCCTGTTCCTTCTCTTCCAGTCCGTCGGCTTCGACCTGCTCGGCTTCTTCAAACCCAAGCAGAAGCTGATCCTCGGGAAGCGTCTCTGCCCGTCGACCAAAGCGGTGGCGCTGCAATTCCTTGATGATCTGACGCAGGCGGGCATTCTCCGCCTCACGCGAAAGCACCATGGCTTTCAGCGCGTTCAGGTCATCCGGAAGTTCGTCCGCCGTTATCGTCATGGATCGAGAACAGCATATTTTACCGCTCGGATCGAGAGGCTGGATGGTGCTGATTCAAATGGTCGCGGCCGTCATCCAGCCCTTACCGGCGTGCGCGTTTCGCTCGGCGCATGAACGCGTTTCCAGTCCAGTCCCTCGAACAGCGCCGAGAACTGTGCGGCCGTCAGATGCATCGCGCCGTCCTGCATTCGAGGCCAATGGAACTCGCCATCCTCAAGCCGCTTGGCGACCAGGCGCACGCCGCTGCCATCCCAGAAGATCAGCTTGATCCGGTCCGTTCGTTTGGCGCGGAACACGTAGATCGTGCCAGAGAATGGGTCAGCACCCATCTCCGCCTTCACCAGTGCTGCCAATCCTTCAGCACCTTTGCGGAAGTCGACGGGCTTGGTGGCGATCATCACCTTTACCGCACCGGACGGACCAATCACGACTGAGCCTTCAAGGCCTGGTTCACGGCAGCAATGGTCGCGCTGTCCGTGCCAGATGCGATCCTGACGATCGCGCCGCCAACCTCCAGCTCGATTGCCGCAATTGGAAGTGCGCTCCTCGTTATCGTCTTTCGCCGTGTCGGGGGTGGCTCTGCCGGACGATCAATTACCGCTGGCACAAACATTGACGGCGAGTCTTGCTTCGCCTGACTTCGCACCTGCCGACGCCAGGTAAACAATTGTCCGGGCGACAACCCATGCCGACGCGCAACAGCACTGACCGACATCTCGCCGCTATAGCTCTCGGCGACAATGCGGTCCTTCTCCTCGTCGCTCCAGTCGCGGCGACGGCCTGTTCCCGTGAAAACCTCAAACCGTTGCAACGGCACATCTTCACTGGTGCCATGCGTAAATCCTGTAATCGTCATATGTCGAAGCCTCGTTCGGCAACAACATCAACAATCACACGCTGATCCGGAAGGTGGGGTCAAGGCACCGCTTACTGTCATTCGGCACGACCAATTGTCTTTCATCATGTGCACGGAGGCAATTCGTTTTTCTGCAGGTGAAGCGGTATGGGTCTGCGGGTTGACCCTAAGTCGTAATTGCCCCTTTGCATGCAAACGTGATCACGAATCGGTCAGCAGGGCTGCCCAGCCGCATTTGCAAAGAGGTTTGCGTCAGATTGAAAGTGCCGACAGTTGGAACCGCAAGGGCCATGGCGGCCCAGAAGTTCCGTTCGCACAAGCAAAGAAACTACCCCTTACCGCCGGATTTACCCCAACGCCTGCTTTTATGATTTCGGCAAGCGTCCACCAGCCTTGACCCGAGCTGGATTTCCCATGGCCGTGCTTCCTGCAGGAATATCTCGCGTGACCACACTACCAGCGCCAACGACAGCGTGATCGCCAATTGTCACGCCCGGGAGAATGATTGCTCCACCGCCAATCCAGGCGTGCCTGCCAATGCTGACAGGCCGTCCCAACTGCAGTCCAGCCTGGCGCTGCTCTGGATCATGTGGATGGTCCGCAGTATAAATCTGCACAGCAGGGCCAATTGCGGTTCCGTCACCGATAGTTACCGCTGCCACGTCAAGAATGACGCAGTTGTAATTGATGTAGACCCAAGCTCCGATCCGGATGTTAAACCCGTAATCGCAGTGGAACGGAGGACGAATAACCGCTCCAAGCCCGACTGCTCCCAATCGTTCTAAAAGGAGCGCATTCCACCGCTCGGCGGAGTCGCCCAGCGTGTCATTATACCGCTTCAACCAAGCCCCGGTGAGGAGCAGCTCGGCTTGGATCTCGGGGTCCGCTGCGTTGTACATTTCGCCTGCCAGCATCTTCTCTTTTTGGCTGCGTTTCATCGTCACTTCTCAGATCTTGTTAGCGGGAGGACGGTACTTGAGTGCGACTACTTCGCGATCAAGCTAGCTGGCACCTGGCACGATATCGGGTGCAGGCGGAGGTGGAATTGATAGTAACACTCCTTGTTCGTGGCAGAAAAGGATGAGGCGTCAACTTTAGTCGACCGGCGAGCCGAGTGAGAACTCCGGCGACGAAAATAGTCAGGCTCCAGCTCCCCGCGACACGTGGTGAAAGCGGAATAGCGTGGCTGCGCAACATTTTTCAGATGCGCGAGTATCTGGGGAATTGCAGCGAAACCTCGCTGACGGGAATCGGCGGCGCCTGCTTCAGGCACTTGAAGCTGGCCTTACAAGGGGTCAATCGTGACGATCTTCACTTCATTGCACCTGCTTAAACGCAAGGACAGCATTCATGCCGCCCATGGCGAAGGCGTTGCTCATGGCCACGCGCACCCTACGCTCCCGGGGCACATTTGGCGTGATGTCCAGGTCACAATCGGGATCCGGCTCGCGATAGTTTGCGGTCGGCGGCACGACATCTTCTTGGATCGCCATCACGCAGGCAATCATTTCGAGCGCACTTGCTGCCCCGAGGCAGTGCGCGTGAGTGGATTTGGTGGAAGAGATGGACATCGATCGAGCATGGTCACCGAAGACGCGCTTAATCGCCATCGTTTCGATCTGATCGTTGGCCTTGGTGCCGGTGCCATGGGCGTTGAGGTAGTCTACATCCTCGGCATTTAAACCCGCATCAACAAGGCAGGCGCGCATCGCCGCCTCCGGCCCATGCACAGCTGGTGCAGCGATGTGGTAGGCATCGGCGGAAAGGCCAATGCCGGCGACCTCGGCAAGCATTGTTGCACCGCGGGCGGCGGCATGCTCATAACTTTCCAGCACCGCCATGCCCGCACCCTCGCCCAAAACTAGTCCTTTCCTGTCGGCGGAGAATGGCCGGCAAGTATCTGGAGCGAGTACGCGCATTGCTTCCCATGCCTTAAGCACGATCCACACGAGTGGCGCGTCGCTTCCTCCAGCTAGCATAACGTCCGCCCTACCGAGCTTGATCTGGTCTACCGCTGAAGCGATCGCATGGTTGGCCGAGGCGCAGGCGGAGGTGGCACCGAAGACTGGCCCCCGCAGCCCGAGGTTCATGCTTACTTGACAGGCAGCCGCGCTAGGCATTGCCTTTACCCCAGTGAATAGCTCAGTGCGGGTCGCGCCGCCCAGTAGGAGGGTGCGGTAGGCCTTCTCGGTAGCGTCCCAGCCGCCAAAGCCAACGCCCACTGTCGCGCCGAAACGGTGGGCATTTTCTTCATCGCACGAAAGGCCGGCCTGTCGCATGGCTTCTCTAGCTGCAAGCACGGCAAGCAGGCTGAAGCGGTCCATGGAGATGAGCTGCTTGCGATCAATGTCGTGTTGAGGCAGCACCTTGATCTCGGTCCCGATCATCCCCTTCAGCTCATGAATCTCTGAATTTGAAATCGGGCCGATGGCGGAGCGGCCTTCGCGCATCTCCGTCCAGATAGAGGAAGCATCGGTGCCCAGTCCGCACAGTCCGCCCAATCCGGTGATAACGACGCGCTTGTCCATTCAGACCTCCCTAGTGAGCAAGCCACGGACGGCTTCCACCACGTCGCCGATATTGTTGAGGTTCGACCAGGCATCCGCCGTATTCATCTCGATCTTGATGCCGTAGATTTGCTCCAGATCCCAAAGGACATCGGCCAAACCCAGCGAATCGATGCCAAGCGAAGTCAACTCCGTGTCAGTCGTTATTTCGCCGAGCGCTACGGTCGTTCTCTCGCCGTTTTCAGCTTTGACGAGCTTATTGATCGCACTGATAATTTCCAGTGTGAGTTGATCAGCCATTTGTGTTCCTTTCCATCATGCCTAATTTCGACAAGCCGCCGGCCTTGCGAGAAGACCCGATCCAATTGCTGCTAACATCGGAAGATGTTCCGGCTCGTCTGCGAAGTGATGACAGAACCGACAAAATTACCCAACCTCACCGCGCGGCTGCCTTGCTATGGATCATATGAAATGATTGGTAAAATTGATTGTGTGGATCAAAAGCATCCACGCCATGGATCGTGGCTCGGCGCATTGCGCGGCTGAATTCATTAGCGGGCGGCGTTTCAAACCCTCCAGGAAAAGCGTGATTACGCGGATCGAAAGTATTGAGCTTTGGCCCTTCCCGGGCCGGCGCGTTATCAGTGCGGCGCAGGAAGCATGTGCGGGAGGTCGATGAAGTCGCCGTGGCGTGATGCTGGTTTTCAGCATTGAGCCGAACATAAATGACAGGAATAAAGTTTTGAATCACTTTGCATTAGGCCAGGTAAAGCATACATGGCACCTTCTCAGGTAGAAACGATCGCTCTCGGCACAATGGCTTAAATCGCTGGATGAGCTGAGGCACCGGGACCCGCCTATAATGCGTTGCCTCGTTAGGGGACCGAATGCATCGGTTCCAATGATCAGCGCCCATCTAACTACTGGGGCTGTGGAATGAACCCGGGGGTGCCGCTTACGACGTGCAACTTTGCATCTCAGATTCCATGCGCGAAGCCTCTTTGATCATAATCTTGCGCATCCATATGTTTCCAGGATCAGTGTTGTGAAGAGCCGGCCATTGGACAGCCTCAGTGAACGAAAGCAGTGGCAAAGGATGCTCGATGATCCGTAAGGGGATAGTTTGTTCGTAATGTTTGACCAGCCGGAGCGGGATGGTTGCTATTCGGTTAGTGCCTGACAGCAACGGCGGGATCAGGTTAAACCCCGGCACGACGAGTTCAATACGCCTCTTGAAGCCGTGCTCCAGCAATAACCATTGCTCAACAGAAGGCTTAAGACCACGTCCGAACTTAGCCGCAACATGCCCCATGGACATATATTGCTCCAGGGAGAGCTTCCCTGGCAGCTGCTCGTTCGTAGGGCAGCCGACACACACCAGTTCCTCTTCGAAAAGCCTTGCTTTTGGGTGGGCGCCAGACATGAACAAATCCGGAAGGATCAGAAAATCAACATCCCCACGGCGGAGAAGCTCCTCCGGATCGTCGTCAAGTGGCAGCAACTCGAAGCTGACCCCCGGCGCCTCTCGAGCTAAGCGCAAGATGATCTTGTCGAAGAAGACCAGTGCCATGAAGTCTGAAAGGATAATTCTGAATCGGCGGTCGGACTCCGCAGGGATTATTGGATCCCATGCGATGACGGAGAGCTGAATATGCAAGAGAGCATCGCGAACAGCGGGGGCGAGTGCCTCCGCACGCGGGGTCGGAATTAGCTCCCGTCTCTGCATAATAAAAAGCTGGTCGTTGAAATAGGCGCGCAACCTGGAGATGGCAGCGCTCATGGCGGGTTGGCTGAGGTTGATGCTGCGTGCCGCTGCTGTGAGCTTGCGCTCGGTCATTAGAGCGTCGAGCGCTACAAGAAGGTTGAGATCAAGGCCTTTAAAACGCATGAGTGTATATCCATTCCATAGATGATTGCCATCCAAACAATCAATTTTACCAATCTTTCGGATCACTTATAGAAAAGCCGGAACTTGATCAATATCAAGGCCGGGAACGAAAAATCGAAATGCCGGGCAAGGGCCCGATTTCAATTCTTTACTTCTCCTAACCGCTCGATTGTCTAACCGGCAATCCAATAGTCATGCGCAACAATCTCGCGCGGCTTTGATCGTGGCTGGGTGAAGGAACAACGTGGAGCTTTTGCATGTCTTCTGAAGTGCGATGGAAAATATGCTGGGAAAATGAGTTGGAAGCTTCAGACCACGCGGAGCTCGCTGATTTTTTTTGCAAGACCTATGGGCCGACGGGAGCTTTCAATGCCAAGCCGTTCGAGACTGGCCGAAGCTGGGGTGGTGCGAGGCCCGAACGCCGCGCAATCGCATATGACTCGCGCGGTGTCGCTAGCCACATGGGCTTGTTACGCCGCTTCGTAAGGGTCGGTACGACTGATTTGCTTGTGGCCGAGCTAGGCCTGTACGGAGTGCGACCGGATCTAGAAGGATTAGGCATCGCTCACTCGGTCCGCGCTATGTTTCCGGTTCTGCGCGAGTTGAGCGTTCCATTTGCTTTTGGAACAGTTCGCCACGCCATGCGGAATCACATGGAAAGATACTGCCGAGACGGAACCGCCAATATGATGACGGGGCTGCGTGTGCGCTCCACGCTTCCAGACGCGCATTCCGACCTGCCAGCCACGCGCACTGAAGATGTCCTCGTATTGGTAGTTCCCGTCGACCGTCCGATGACTGAGTGGCCTGCGGGCTCGTTGATTGAACGAAACGGGTCGGAACTATGAAGCGGCCTGCCTATATGAGCGAAGTACCGGTCAATCACACAAACGGACCGGAAGATCGCTGCGTTTACTTGACGTTCGATGATGGTCCCAATCCATTCTGCACGCCGCAAATCCTTGATGTTCTAGCTGAGCACCGCGTCCCGGCAACATTTTTTGCTATCGGTTCCTACGTGAAGGATCACCCGGAACTCATTCAACGCCTTGTGGCGGAAGGTCATGATGTCGCCAATCATACCATGACGCATCCCGACCTCGCCACCTGCGATCCCAAGGATGTGAAACGTGAAATAGACGAGGCGCATCAAGCTATTGTCTCGGCCTGTCCCCAAGCCCAGGTCCGGCACTTACGAGCGCCTTACGGGGCGTGGACTGAAGACGTGCTCTCAGCATCGGTGAGGGCTGGACTTGGAGCCGTTCACTGGTCGGCCGACCCTAGAGATTGGTCTTGCCCGGGCACCGATGTGATCGTTGATGAGGTGCTTGCTGCTGCTCGGCCTGGGGCAATCGTACTTTTGCACGACGGGTGTCCGCCCGATGAGGTTGAGCAATGCTCGCTTGCCGGACTGCGTGACCAGACGCTTTTAGCACTCTCTCGAATTATTCCGGCACTGCATAGCCGCGGATTCCAAATTCGTTCACTTCCCTGAAACACTGGACAAACGAGAAACCATGACCCTGCTCGCAACAACCAGCATCGCCGCCGTCTCGCTTTATGCAATGCTCTCCACTGTTTATAAGAGCGCGCAGGTCTTTCATGCTAGGCGGACAACGATCTCAACAACACCTGCGAAACATATCGACGCCACCTCTGTGCCAAGCGTTGATGTCATTGTGCCGTCCTTCAACGAGGACCCAATCGTTCTTTCGGAATGCCTCGCGTCGCTTGCGGAGCAAGATTATGCCGGAAAATTGCGTATTTATGTAGTAGACGACGGTTCCAGAAATCGCGACGCGGTTGTGGCTCAGCGCGCTGCCTATGCAGACGATGAAAGATTCAGCTTCATAATTCTCGCTAAAAATGTTGGAAAGCGCAAAGCGCAAATCGCCGCTATCACCCAGTCCTCTGGGGATCTCATCTTGAACGTGGACTCAGACACCACGCTCGCCCCCGACGTCGTCTCCAAGCTCGCCCACAAAATGCGCGATCCAGCGGTCGGTGCGGCGATGGGCCAATTGAAAGCCAGTAACCAGGGGGACACTTGGCTGACTCGCTTGATTGACATGGAGTACTGGCTTGCCTGCAACGAGGAGCGCGCGGCGCAAGCTCGCTTCGGTGCAGTTATGTGCTGCTGCGGCCCATGCGCGATGTACCGGCGTTCTGCTATGCTCTCGCTGCTGGATCAGTACGAGACGCAACTTTATCGCGGCAAGCCGAGTGACTTCGGTGAAGATCGCCATTTAACGATTCTCATGCTGAGCGCAGGTTTTCGAACTGAGTATGTTCCGAGCGCCATCGCGGCGACAGTTGTTCCTGACACAATAGGTGTTTATCTGCGTCAACAACTACGGTGGGCACGCAGCACTTTTCGGGATACTTTGCTTGCGTTCCCCGTACTGCCTGGCCTTGATCGATATCTCACGCTGGACGTAATCGGGCAAAATGGCGGCCCTTTACTTCTTGCGCTGTCGGTGTTGACGGGTATTGGGCAGTTTGCGATGACCGCCACAGTACCATGGTGGACGATCATGGTCATCGGCTCCATGACTCTTGTGCGATGCAGCGTGGTTGCCTATCGCGCCCGCGAACTTAGGTTTCTGGGCTTTGCTCTCCACACGCTCGTGAACATCTTTCTCTTAATTCCTTTGAAGGCCTATGCCCTTTGTACCTTATCCAATAGCGACTGGCTGTCGCGCGGATCAGTCGCGATTGCGCCGAATGTTGGTCAGGGAGCTACCAAAGTGCCAGGGCGGGCGACATCTGAAATTGCCTATAGTGGCGAGTGATGGACGCGTCACTGCACCTCAAAATTTGGGACAAGAAATGAACGGGCAATTAGCGAATTTGAAGACGGCGATCGCTGATCCGCACCAGGATCATATCATCCTATCGGAGCGGCAGGGCCAATCAAAAAGTAAGTCAATGGATTCGCCTTCTGGGTCCTTGTCTTCAGTTGCAATCGACCTGGCCGGTGTTTCGAAATCATATGGTGGTAAAGTCGTCGTCAATGACTTGTCGTTTACTATCGCCGCCGGAGAATGTTTTGGTCTTTTAGGGCCGAACGGCGCAGGTAAAAGTACGATCACCCGTATGATCCTAGGGATGACGTCGCCAAGTGCAGGCACAATCACTGTACTCGGAGCACGGGAACCGCGCCAGGTTCGCTTGGCACGAGCGAAAATCGGGATCGTGTCTCAGTTCGATAATCTCGACCTGGAATTCACGGTCCGCGAAAACCTTTTAGTATACGGCCGCTACTTCCGCATGAGCACCCGAGAAATCGAAGCGGTCATCCCGTCTCTGCTTGATTTTGCGAGACTTGAGAGCAAGACGAATACGCGTGTGGCAGACCTATCTGGAGGAATGAAGCGGCGCCTCACTTTGGCGCGTGCGCTCATTAATGACCCACAGCTACTCATTTTGGACGAGCCGACCACTGGTCTCGACCCACACGCACGACACTTGATCTGGGAGCGGCTTCGATCGCTGTTGGCACGAGGCAAGACAATTCTTCTGACCACCCATATCATGGAAGAGGCGGAGCGCTTGTGCGACCGGCTGTGCGTGCTTGAAGCTGGGCGAAAGATCGCCGAAGGCCGACCGCATGCCCTGATCGAGGAGCAGATTGGCTGTCCCGTGATCGAAATTTATGGTGGCGATCCGCAGGAGCTTAGTCTTTTGATCAGGCCAAACGCTAGGCGACTGGAAATCAGCGGAGAGACCCTGTTCTGCTACACGCCTGATCCAGAGCAGGTGCGCGCGCAACTGCGTGGATATTCGGGCCTGCGCTTGCTGGAGCGTCCACCAAATCTAGAGGATGTCTTCTTGCGGTTAACCGGACGCGAGATGGAGAAGTAGACGATGAGCGTAGCAACATTACCCGCTGGCGGTTTGAACTGGCTCGCAGTTTGGCGCAGAAACTATCTGGCTTGGAAAAAAGCGGCGCTGGCATCCATTCTCGGAAATCTAGCCGATCCCATAATATACCTATTCGGGCTCGGCGCTGGATTGGGAGTGATGGTAGGGCACGTTGACGGCGTATCGTACACCGCATTTTTGGCGGCTGGAATGATCGCGACAAGCGCGATGACTGCTGCAACTTTCGAGACTATCTATGCGGCCTTTGGCCGAATGCAGGGCCAGCGCACCTGGGAAGCAATGTTGTACACACAGCTCAGGCTAGGGGATATCGTCGTTGGGGAAATGGCGTGGGCGGCAACTAAGGCGTCGCTCGCAGGCACCGGCATTGGTATCGTCGCCGCCATGTTGGGATACACTCACTGGCTGTCTCTTCTCTATGCTCTTCCGGTCATTGCCCTTACTGGCTTTGCCTTTGCGAGCCTCGGTATGGTGGTCACGGCCCTCGCGCCCAGCTACGATTATTTCATATTTTATCAAACGCTTGTCATCACACCGATGTTGTTCTTATCAGGCGCAGTCTTTCCCATCGACCAATTGCCTGTAGCATTCCAGCAGCTTGCGGCGTTCTTGCCCTTGGCACATGCGGTAGATGTTATCCGCCCGACGATGCTGGGCCAATCAATCACCAATGTCTGCCTGCACATCGGCGTTCTCTGCATCTACATAGTCGTACCATTCTTCTTGTCTACCGCATTGCTTCGGCGGCGACTGATGCGGTGAAGAATGCTGCTTAGCAAGTAAAAGGGCACATCGCGTCTCCGCGGCCATCATCGCTAACCATATTGGGGCAGCGACGACCCCCGGCACCAGCGGCGTGATGCCGCCTCACCAATTTGCTACGGCTGCCACCGTCAGCACCTCACTACGATTGCGCGGCCTAATGCCAAGGTCAAACGACCATTTTTCCGGCCTCGGCCAGCATGGTCTGCGTGAGCCCAGCGATGCCGCCGATGACGACCGTGCTGTCGAGCCCCGTCAGCTGATCAATCAGGGTCGGCGATAGCCGTTGGTCTGTACGCGATCTTGCGGTTTCTAGGGACGACACAATCCTCGATGGCATGACCCACAGAAACTAGGCCGGAACCGCCACGTTTTCGGCTAGAGAAAGCAACAGACAGCCTGGCAATTCCCCTAAACCAGCCTTAATCTGATCGTCACAAAACTGTTGGAGGGAACTCCAAAAAAACTTTGGAGCAAGGTCGGCCGGGGCTCCTTCGGGCCGACTCCTTGATTCAATTGGTGTCGTGGAGGCGGCATGGGATAACTGGTGTTAGTTGCGGAGTCCACGGGGAAAGGTCAGGCGGCGCGCCAAGTGGTTGCCGAAGTCAACCAACCCGATCCATAATGTCGGACTGAATGGTCATAGCAGTGTATATTGAAGCGTCCAATGGCAGATCTCCAAACGCGAGTTGACACAGAAGATAGTTGGCGCCTGCCTCTTCCAACTGATCAAGAAGAGACCGTCGCACAGAGGCTGCCGTTCCTACTACGCACAATTCACTCTCAATTGCGGCATCCAAGGTCAGCGGCAGGTTTGACGGAACTGGGATCGCATTGATATCGAATAGAAATTTGAAGCTCTTAACCCATCGTTCGTAAGCAGGTGCCGCGAGTGAATAGGCATGCGCGGCAGAACGTCCGACCACCACCATTCGGAGCAATCCGAGAAATGAGGCTTGGTCGTCCGTGCCATCGTAGTCCTCTCGATGGGAATGGAAGGCATCAGTAATTTTGCGAACAACAGACGCGGGTCCTAGGCACGCGATATTCGCGCCATTTGCGGCGGCCCAAGCTGCAGACTCGGGCCGGTTGGTGGCGATCCAAATGGGCGGATGCGGACGCTGATAAGGCTTCAGCGTCAATGGTACGTTGTTTAGCTCAAAGTGATCGCCTTGGTAGGATAGCGTACCGCCCTTCATTGCCTTGACAAGGATTTCACTGGCTTCGACGTAACGCTCCGGCACCGCGTCCGCATCAATTCCAAAGTAACCCAATTCGATTGGGAGTGATCCGCGGCCTATGCCCAACTCGAGCCTACCACCGCTCAACTGGTCAAGCATACAGATCTCTTCAAACGCGCGTAGCGGATGACACAGGCTTAGCAGCATGACCATGGGGCCGACGCGAAGATGACGAGTGCGCTGTGCCACGCTCGATAAGAACAAATTCGGCGATGGGCCTCTGCCATGCGGAGTACAATGGTGCTCTGCGAGATGATACGCATAAAAACCGAGCCGATCGCAGGTCTCTGCTAGCGTAAGGCGATTTGCATATTGTTGTGCGAGGTCGCGACCATCCTCGTCCAAATGATCAAAGATGCCGAAGCTTAGCTTTGCAGGAAAGGCGTTTCTCATTCCGTATCTCCAACGTTCATGCACATCCTTCAGGCACCGATCCAAATTTAAGACTTGGATTGCTGAGCGGACATGATCTCATGCTCAGGGCGAACTTACCTCTGAGCTTTGCGTCTGCGAGGGCAGATCATTGAGATCTCGAAATTGCCCGCAGCCATCTGTGATTTTGCTGTTGCCGAAAGTCCACCGTCAGGCGTCGGCCCGCTCTACATCACCAAGACCTAGAGAATGCCGACCCGGTGGCGTCGTCGACGCTTTGCAGGTCGTGCCGACGCGCGCCTTTTGTGAAGATGGTTCCTGATTTGACTGTGATGGCCGGTCCAAACCGGGCGGATAGTATCGAGCAGCGGCCTCCCGTTGCCCGCCATATCATGTTTATGCAACGCATAGAGCAGAGGCAGCGTTGCTTTAAGGCCGGCCTTCGAGATCCTCAGCTCCCATAATATCGCTGACCGCCGCAAGAAATGCATCCATCTGCGCTTTTGTACCGATGCTAACGCGGATGGAATATTCCAGTCCTCTATCGGGGAAGACAGCAATGAGTATCTTTTTCCGCTCCAGGGAGGCTTGCCACCAGACGCTATCTCTTCCTGCTGGCACACGGGCCAGCAGGAAGTTTGCATGCGAGGGAGTTACGGTGAAACCAAATTGCGAGAGCGCTGCGCTCACTCGCTGTCTCTCATACTTAATTTGCTTGTGGTTCTCGTCGTAGGCGGACCGATTCGAAAGGATGCTGACGCCAACAGCATGGCCAATCACGTTCATGTTGAAGACGTTCTGTATGTTTCGCAGTCTGCCGATGACCTCAGGATGACCGAATCCGAGCCCAACTCGAATGCCCGCAGCAGCATAGCTCTTCGAAAATGTTCTTAAGAGCAGGAGGTTCGCATGACGCTTAACCAGACGTAGAGCATCGTCAGGTGCAAAGTCGACATAGGCTTCATCCAAAACAATCAACCGATCCGATTGTGCCACAAGGAGTTCGATGTCAGCAATCGGAATAAATGTTCCGGTTGGGTTGTTCGGATTAGCCAACAGAATGAACTTGGCATCTTTTGCTGGTCCGAGGAGTAATTGCTTTGACAGCAATGAGTGAATTTCCCCCCACCCAATTTCCAGAAAATCAGCTCCTTGCAAAAAGGCCAGTTTGCGGTTGAATGAAAACCCCGGCGACACCATCGCGACAGTGTCACCCGGAGCAAGGAATGCCCTGTAGATAAGCCCGAGAAGTTCAGATGATCCGTTCCCGGCGATCACCTGATCTCTGGAGAGGTCATAGGTAAGGGCGGCTGCTTCCCTCAGACTGATGTTGTCATTTTCCGGATACAGATACTGCCGTTCGAGGGCAGCAATAGCGCTCTGCATGACAACTGCCGGCAACGCAAATGGATTTTCATTCGTGTTTAGCTTGATGCAACCAGCATCCGGCGCCTTACTGGAAGGCAGAGCGTTCAGCTGTCTGGGCACTTCCGCAAGAGCCGAAAGCACGCTCTGCAATTTTGCATCCGACATGTTTTTCTCCGTTTCATTCGCTGGGGCGATCACATTGTGCCGGTACAAATACTCCTGTTCGTCCATTCCATATCGGCTCGCGACTTTTTTATTGGATTTTCATACGGTTGGTAAAATCATTTCTATGCATGGCATCCATCCACGCTATCAATTGACTGGCAGGCTGTGCGGGAAGGGACAGGAGAGCAGGGACGTTGCCGACTGTCCGCGAGCACATGTTTCGAAAATGGCAGCGCGATAGGAAGTCGATCGAAATGGCCTTCTCGAAACTTACCCGGCCAGCGTTACGATACAATTGGCGTGGCTCATCTAATCGATGACATCGATTTCGACATAATCCTTGGCGACAACTAATTCCGCGTCATACGGGTTCTTTCTAAGGATACGACAACGGCTGTCAGGTGCGCCTCGCGCGGCAAGAACGCCGAGGGCTGAGGCGATAAATTTTGAATCGCCGGCTTCCATTGCCTCGTCTGAATCGAGCAGATTGGCAATGTCGAAATCCATGATCTTTTCAGTCGTCGTGTTACCAGTCTAGCCGATAAGCGATGACCCTGAACAGAATCTCAGTAGGCTATCGACACTTCAGAACGGCTTTCATTGAGATTGTTCAGGGATTTTCGATATCGTTGCTATAGCTGACGATAAATCGGACCACGACGCTTCCCAGACATAAGCGATCACCGGCGTTTATGATCATAGGATCAACAACCGTTGCGCGGGAGGAATAACGATCACGCCTGAGGCCAAAGCCCCCTTGCACAATGTTTCGGCATTAAATCGAGGCATTGGCAGCCAGACATGAAAACCATCGTAAGCGGGCGTTCGTAAATCATTACCAACAACTGAGCGAGCCATCTTCGGACGGTGTCTCGCCTCACTTTCAATTGCCTCTCGAATACCGCTACGGTCCCGTCAGAAAGCCACTCGGCTAAAATGGCGCAGGATAGAGGCGATACAGTCAACGACGAAGCACGCTGGGTCCAAGGCACGCTGGACAAAGAATGCGGGTTTGCGTTGCAAGGCCCGGCATCTCGCAAGATCGTGTGAACGCTGGGCAACGCGGCGCGTCTCTTGATCAACGACGCTATGACGGCGAGGAATATGTGGCTGCCGTCAAAGCTTGCGTCGACGCATTGAGCGGTAAGACTGCCCCGGAACAACTCCGGTAAGCGCTTCTGCATGTGGCCGATGAGGCGGGTATCGCAGCTCTCTCTCGTCCGGCAGGGAGTTAGAGCGCGATGACCGGATCTGCCCTCGAGCCCCAGGATAGTCCGAATCTCAAAGGCTACCCGCTTTCGACGTCACGTCTGCGCGGAGCGCCCGCCCCAGCTGGCCGGACACGGACGCGCCACTCCTTGCCATCAGGTTGCTTCGAGCACCATGTTGAGCGAGCTCTGGGCCGCGCGCCTGATATGGGTGAAGCCGCCGGACCGGATCACCTCCGTCAGCCGCCGTTCGCCTGCCTGCGCGCCTAGCGCCAGCCCTGTCTCCTGCGCAAGCGAGGTGGGAACGCAGATCATCGTCGACGCCGAGTAGTAGAGGCGCCCGACCGGATTGATGTTCTCCTCCAACGTATCTCCCGTGATCGGCTCGACGACCATCCACGTGCCGCCGTCCTTCAGCGCCTTTCTGATATGAGACGCCGCGGCTTTCGGGTCGCCCATGTCGTGCAGGCAGTCGAAGCAGGTGATCAAGTCGAAATCCCGGCCGTCGAAATCTTCCGCTCGGCCCACCTCGAACTGCACGTTCGTCAACCCGTGCGCCTCAGCGTGCGCTTTCGCAGCCGCGATCGAGCCCATATGGAAGTCGTAGCCCACAAACCAGGAATTGGGAAAGGCCTGCGCCATCAGCACCGTCGATACCCCGTGCCCGCAACCGACGTCGGCCACCGTTGCACCCCATTTTAACTTGGCGATCACGCCATCGAGCGCCGGCAGCCACTCCTGGACCAGCGCATTGACGTAACCAGGGCGGAACAGCCGCGCTACAGCGCAGAACATGCAGCCAGCCTGGTCGCCCCAGGCAACGCCTTCACCGGTCTTGAAGGCAGACTGCACCTTCGGCTGATTTCCGACCATCGCGGCAGCGGTATCGAACGCGCCAATCAGGTTGAACGGGCTGTCGGGTTCAGCAAACACATAGGCCTGCTCCGGCGTGAGCGAGAACTGGCCATTCTCGTAATGCACATAGCCCGAAGCCGCCTGCGCTGCCAGCCACTCGCGCACATAGCGAGGCGCGCATCTAGCGGCCACGGCAACCTCCTCGGCCGTCGCGGGTCCGATCTCCTTCAGCGTCTTGTAGAGGCCGAGGTCATCGCCGATCCGCACCAGCGGCACGCTGAATGCACCGCCAAGGTCGCCAAAGATGCGGTCCACGAGCTTCTCAAGCGTTGTGTCGTTGAGTTGGGTCATGTCGGACTCCTCCTTATTTACGGGCGGCCTCTTGCCGATGGCCGCCTTCAAGGGATCGGGAACTCGATGCCCTCTATTTGGGGTGTATGCCCGCTTGCACTTGGAATCGACGCTCATCTATCGACCCGCGCACACGCTAACTGGATAGCCTCCTCGCGTCGACAGTAACGGGCAGGCGCCTGTTCTGCGATAGGTCGGGGAGGGCTATCCGCCATCCATTTTTCAGCAAAATGAAGCCGCCCCATAGGTTTTTGTGCTCAACCGAGATGATCGGTTCCTCAAGGTCTTTCTTGTGAATATAGACCGATAAGCCGACGTCAGTTCTGCTGATTGTCACTCTCATGCATGTCCCTTCTCGCTACGGCGGCTTTGAAGATCGAAAGTCGAGCGTTATCAAAGCCTATTATTTTGGTACGACATATGACCAGGCCGACACCTCCGTTATGGCTCTGTCTTGGACGGCATCCGTTCCGGGGCCCACGTCGGCTACTCAGGTTGCGCGCATCGCTCACTGGATGGGATATTGGTGGTACGTGAATTTTTAACCTCATATTCGCCTAGGAGACCACTGGCCACTCGTCCCATTCTTTGCGCTTTAGTCTGGTGACGATCAGGCAGGGACGCAGGTCTTCGGCATCGGACACACCGAAGCGCATTGTTGCGTGTCGAACTCACCCCTGCACTCGGTACATTTTTTTGAATCCACAACATATCCCTCACCTTTGAAACTGATCGCATCTGAGGGACATTCAAATTCGCAAGCGCCGCACTGGGTGCATTGGGATATAATGATCTTGAAGGCCATGTTTTAGCTCCTGATTCAATTAGAGGGGCCTAAAGCCGTCGGCATCGCCGGTTTGCCGCCAAACTCGGCGGCGTATAGCGCGCCAATCGCAGTCTCGATGTAATCATAGGAAAATGCGTCACTGGCTCGCACGCCAGTTTCTGCCAGCCGCTTCTTTGGGCAATCGCCGATTTTGGAAGAAAGCAGAATGTCGATGCCGTCGAGTGCAACGATAGTGTGATCGAGATTGGCCTTCTCGCCTAAACCACCGAGGCAATACTGCTCGACCTTGCGGTGTCCCACCAAGTTGATCCCCTTTCGTGAGACTGCATACACTTGGAATTCTCTTGCCTGACCGAAATGTTCGTTGATCCGGCCGCCACCTTTAGTCGCCACGGCAACAGCAAGGGTTCCCGAAGAACTCAGTGACTTGACTGCTTTGTTCGCGTCCAATTTTGCTGCCAGTTGATCCCCTCGCTCGTGCTGGACCAGCTTGCGATAGGCCTCGCGCTTGCTGGTGTCGAATTCAACTTTGGTGGAGATCTGGTCGAGGGCAAACTCTCGCTCGCGATCATCGCCCAACAAACCGATGGCGTCGGCCCGGCATTGTTGGCAGTGACGCATAAGCTTGACGTTGCCATCGAGACAATCTTGAAGTGCCTTCAGTTCGAACGGCTCCGGGCAACGCTGACCCGTAAGACCGTAATAAGTACCATGCGAAGGCTTGGAAATCAGGGGCACCACATTGTGCATGAATGCGCCGCGGTCTCTGATCCATCGGTTAACTTCGACGAGGTGCGTGTCATTGACGCCTGGAATCATAACCGAATTGATTTTGGTGAGGATGCCGCGCTTGGTCAGCAATTCCAAACCCAACATTTGGCGCTCGTGAAGGATCCTGGCAGCTTCTATGCCAGTGTATCGACGATGCCCGTGGAGTATCCACGGATAGATCTTCGCCCCGACTACCGGATCCACCATGTTGATGGTGATCGTCACGTGATCGATATTCATGTCAGCTAACTCATCGACATGATCCGGAAGCGCCAATCCATTGGTGGAGATGCATAGTTTGATGTCAGGTATTTCTCTCGCAACTCCTTCAAACGTCGCTACGGTCTTCCTCCAGTCGTAACAAGCGTCGCCCGGTCCGGCAACGCCGATTACGGAAAGCTCCGGCACTTTGCTGGCGACGGCAAGCACCTTGCGTAGTGCCTGGTCGGGAGTTAGCTTTACTGATGCGACCCCGGGACGGCTTTCGTTGGTGCAATCATATTTGCGATTGCAGTAGTTGCACTGGATGTTGCACGCAGGTGCGACCGCGACATGCATGCGAGCGAAATAGTGATGGGCTTGCTCTGAAAAGCAGGGATGATCTTTGATTCTCTCCCAGATCCGCGCATCTATGTCATCCGTCACCGAAAGGTCATAGGACGAAGATGCGCGGCCGCCGTGCATAGCGGGAGCCATCGGCGCCCGGTCGAAGGGGGCACTGGTGGTCGTCCCGACCTTTATCTCCGGTTCCGACATTGCACTGTTCCACTGGTGAGGAATGGTTACAGCTCCAAAAGCAAGAGAGATTCCGGTCGACGCGACATTGTTGTTTCAGCGCTTATGTCGCCTTTACCGCCCTCTTTTCCCGCTTGCTGCCGGAGATGTTTTGTAGAAATCAAGACAGGATCGCGCCCGAAGTCGTTAGGCCGACTCAACCAAAGCTTACGACATTCTTCATATCGTTCTCCGCTTAGTCTTTCTTCACATCGATACGATGCCGGCGTAGCGCATAGCCGACCTGCCGCGGCGTCTTACCCAGGATACGAGCCGCTTTGGCCTGTACCCAGCCAGCCTTCACCATTGCATTGATCAGCCGATCACGCTCAGTGAGACCCGCTGCCTCGATTGTGGCTGCGGCACCGCTGGGAGTACCTACGTTGGCCCCCAGTCCGCCTAACATTGTATCTCGCGGGTTGAGACTATGCACCGGGCCGTTGCCAGTGCCGTCGCGGGCGTCTTTCCAGAGGAGCGCCGAAGAACACTGGTCTTGCTGACAGGCAAAATCCGATGAAGTGATGGTATTTGAACTGGCGAGAGTGGCGGTCCTTTGAACGCAGTTGTCCAGCTCGCGAACATTGCCGGGGAAGGCGCATTTCGACAAAATGTCTATGGCCGACGGGGCGAAGTCGCAATTTCGATCATTTGCCTTGTTGAATTGCTCGAGGAACACTTGCGCTAGAAGCGAAATGTCACCGTCGCGCTGCCGAAGTGGCGGCAAAATGATGGGCACCACATTGATCCGGTAATAGAGGTCGGCTCTGAACTCCCCTCGAAGGACGGCCACTTCAAGGTTTTTGTTGGTGGCGCATATAACTCGAACGTCTACTTTCAATGTCTTCGTTCCGCCGAGACGTTCGAATTCGCCTTCCTGTAACACGCGCAATAACTTCGCCTGGAATTGTGGTGATACATCGCCGATTTCATCAAGCAACAGCGTTCCGCCATCGGCCAGTTCGAAACGTCCAGCTCGTTGAAGGAGAGCGCCAGTGAAAGCGCCCTTCTCATGGCCAAACAATTCGGATTCCAGAACGGTTTCCGACAGCGCGGCGCAATTCAACTTAATAAACGCCTTGCTTTTCCGTATCGACAACGCGTGTATTGCTCTTGCAAAGCATTCCTTGCCAGTGCCGCTCTCTCCTCTCAAGAGCACCGCGGAGTTCGTCGCGGCCACGATCCTGGTGGTAGCTAATACCCTCTTGAGCGCGGGGCTCTCCCCGACGATCCAGCCGATTTTATCGAGTTGGGTGGGATGAGGCTTCGGCCTGATTTTCGGAATCTGTCCCGCTTGTTGTTCCTCGGCGACTGAGCCGCCATCGCTGCACAATTCGCTATAGCGCTGGCAGGTTAAGCCGATCAGGACGGCAATCATTGCCAGAAGGCTTTCGTCCTGAGCTCCGCTTTTCTGCGCGAAATCAATCCACAATGCGCCAATTGATTTCCGGTTTACATTAACGGGGAGAACGGCAGAATTTTTCCCAAAGTGCTTTTCACCGCTAGCGATGACACGATTTATTGCGTCCGCCTGGTCAATCGTAAGAGAACGTGAGCGAACGTCGTGCCCAATGGGAGCCCGCACGTTTATCCAGGGCTCTCCTCCGGAGCCGTGAATCACGATTCCGCCATCGCGCAATCGCAGATGCTCGACGAGGGCGTTCATCGCAGCCTTCAGCACGTTGTCTAGAGGAAAAGAAGAGAGAAGCTCTTTGGATATGTCGTAGAGTATATGGAGCCGCGTCTCTGGTTTAATCATGCCTACAAACAGGGGAGGGTGCACTGCTTTTTACCCTGGTGCGCGAAATATGCTAACGCATATTCCTGAGTTATAAATACGTGTTATCGACGGCGCAAAAATTAGCCTTTCGAAAGGTTGAGTGGAGCACGTTCAATCGCCGCCGCTAATGCAGCTGGATCGGTCGCTGCTATCCCGGCGGAGGTAGGGACTCGTCATCCGAATTTGAAGAGGACCCCGAACCCGCCCCGGGGATAATTCCACTTGATGTCGCCACTCGCTTCGCATAACACTCTGCATGTGCCGCATTCCAAGCAGCCATCCGAAACAATCACCACCTGACCAATTTCGTTCACCTCGTAGCATTTGGCCGGACAGATTTGCGTCAAGGCGAGGAGGTTTGGGCTTGGCGACCGGTGCGGTCGCACCGTAATGTGCGGACGTCCAGTGTCGACGAGATATCGGTTTTGGTACAGCTTATCCTCAATGCGCTCAATGATGGTCGCCTTCATCGAATTTTCCTTTAACGCCAAGATACGGCGGAGCGAACCGCGTCGCTAATCAACCCCCAACGGGATCGTGCGTTGATGAAGGAGGCAGCTGTAGCCTTCTCCCTGTTGATTTTAGGTGCACCGTCGACGCGCACAAAATTTTGCGCGGCCTGAGATATAAGCGTTGGATATGTCATGAAAAAATTGTGACTGTCGGTGTGGAGGAGGCTTGGAAGATCTTTGTGTTTGATCAGGTCTTTCATGACAAACGACTTGTCCAGTATGCCCTTGTAGAGAGAGAGATTGCGTTTCGTCATCAGACCGCCACGGCTCTTTATCTGGAAGATCGCTTCACCCGCCATGAGGCCGGATGTCATCGCAAGGTTCGATCCCTCCCTGTGCACGGCATTGTTTAGTTGCGCCGCGTCGCCGACGACGACCCACCCGTTGCCAAAGAGCTGTGGGATTGCCTTGAAGCCGCCCTCAGGAATAAGATGCGCGGCGTATTCTTTGATCTCTGAACCGGCCAGTAATGGTCGGATCGAGGGATGTTGCTTGAAGGCGTCAAGAAGGCGGTACGGATTTTCCATGCCTTCCGCTAAACCGGAGACGAGGCAGCCGATCCCCACCGAGACCGACTCCTTGTTGGTATAGAGGAAGCCCAGTCCGGCCATTCCGCGTGAGATCGTGCCGCCGGCTTCGATTACACAGCCTTCGCTACCGTTGAGGCCGAAGCGCTCTGCAATGACCTCTTCCGGCATGAAATGCATTTCCTTGACAGCGAGGGCCACATTTTCCGGCTTCGGCATATCGCGTAAGCCGGCTCGTGTCCCAAGCAGTCCGTTCACGCCCTCAGCAAGGACGACGACGTCCGCGAGGATCACACCGCCCTCTCGGTCCGTGTGAACGCCTATTACTTTACCGTTCAGGTCCCAAGCGAGTCTGGTCGCTGTCGTTTCACAAAGGACTGTGCCGCCCGCCTCGCACACTTTGCGTGAGAACCATTTGTCAAACTGGGCGCGGATGATCGTATACCGGTTTGGCTTCAGTTCATTGAAGTCATCAGAGCGATAGTGCACGCCCGTGTGCGACGAGTCATCCATTAGCCAGAATCGTTGCTCGACCAGATGCCGTTCAAGAGGAGCGTCATCGCGGAAGTTTGGGATAATCGCCTCCAACATGTTGGCGTACAATATAGCCCCTTGAACATTCTTAGAGCCCGAATGTTCTCCGCGCTCCAGCTGCAGCACGTTTAGACCGCGACTAGCCATCGAATACGCTGCGGCGTTGCCGGACATACCGGCACCGATGACGATCGCGTCGAACTTACTATTGGTCATCTAGCCTTCCTCGGTCCATAACCTTGATAGAGTTGTGCGGTGGCATTCGCTTGGCGAAAGCTTCTGTCAACGCCGGCAAGAACTCCAGCGCGCAAGCGACAACGCCGATGTGGGCGAAGTCAAAGATCGGAGCGTTCTGGTCGAGGTTGATAGCGACAATCAGATCGGCTCCTTCGACGCCAACGCGATGCTGGACCGCGCCAGATATTCCCGCCGCGATGTAGAGCTTGGGTCTAATGGTATGGCCGGACTGACCAATTTGTCGATCAGCAGGCATCCAGCCTTTTTGGACCAGTGGGCGCGAGCACCCGACTCCCCCGCCGATCGTCGTTGCCAGGTTTCTCAAGTATTGCAGGTTTCCTGCAGCACCGAGGCCGAGTCCGGCCCCGACCACGATGTCGGAGTTGGCCAGATCGGATTGCTCAGACCCGCTGTTACAAAGGAACGCGAGGACTTTGGTGACGATCTCCTCCTCAACCATCAGGAGTTGATGATGGATAACGCGCCCAATTGGCTTATCCGCACGTTGCGGCGTCGCCATGACCCTGGACCGCACCGTTGCCATTTGCGGCCGGCTAGTCAGCGTGTAGATCGTGCACAACAAGGACCCGCCGAAAGTTGGCCGCGTCGCTGCGAGTGAACCATCTCCATCAACATCCAGCTCGGTGCAATCAGCCGTAAGCCCCGTTTGTAAGGTCGTTGCTACAGCACCGGCGAGGTCACGGCCGAGCGTGGTCGCGCCGAGAAGGAGAATTTCTGGTTTGTGAGTAGTGACCAGATCCGTCAAAGCCTTGGTGAAGGGTTCGTTTCGATAGTTGGCGAGGAGGGGCGACTCTACTAGATAGGCGACATCAGCTCCGTAGGCGAAGGCCTCTTCGATCGCAGGCTTGGTGCCCACGCCTTCAGACGAACCGAGGATTACCCCGGCCAGTTGGACACCCAGCTTGTCAGCTAGTCTGCGGCCTTCGCCGAGGAGTTCAATCGATACGGGATGAACATTGCCGCGCTCAAGTTCCATGAAGACCCAGACGTGCCGGTGATCTTCGAAACACTTCAGCAGCTTTTTCCCTGAGCTGGCGCGGCCGACCGCATTTGCCGGCGTTTCATTTTTTCTAGCGACCAAAATCTACTCCTCGCTGCTCACCGATTGCCAAGGGACGTGAGCTTGCGTTCCAAAATAGGCTGGCGGGCAAAAATTGCAGCGACCGTGTCCGCGGCGACCTCGGCCAACGTTTTGTCGTTAATGTCCATTTGCATAGCTTTTTCGGCGCGCGGACCAGGAGCGAATACTCGCTTCACGACCGTCGGTGATCCCCTTAGGCCGCATTTGGTCAACTCCCCAATGCCGGCGTCAGCGGCCCCCCATTTAAGAACCGGGCTTCGCGCGGCACGGAAGGCGTCATCGAGAGAGCCCCGGCGGATAGCATTGACACCTTCCAGCACGGTGATGAGACATGGCAACGTGCTCTTCAGCATCTGCGTGCCGCTCTCCGCGTGCCGTTCAACCATGAGCTCGCGCGACGTGGGATCAATGGAGACAATCTTCGTTACGTAGGTCAATTGCTGGAGGTTCAGCCTCTTTGCAATTCCGGGTCCGACCTGGGCCGTGTCGCCGTCAATTGTCTGCTTTCCCGTAAAGACCATATCAGGCGCCCCATAGCTCTCGCCAATCTTCGCTACTGCTTGAGAAAGTGCATACGAGGTCGCCAGCGTGTCAGATCCAGCAAAGTGGCGGTCGGTCAGAAGCACTGCGCGATCTGCGCCGTGGGTGAGGGCTTTGCGTAGCGCTTGCTCAGCCATGGGCGGTCCCATCGTGAGAACGGTCACCTCGCCCCCATAGCGGTCTCGAACTTGTAGTGCCTCTTCGAGAGCAAACAGGTCGTAAGGGTTAATGATGGTCGGTACGCCTTGGCGCATGATCGTATTTGTCACCGGGTGGACGCGTATCTGCGCAGAGTCCGGCACTTGTTTGATACAGACCACGATGTGCATAGTCGTTTAAGCTCCCAATCGGATTCGGGCTTTAGGGACTCGGCTAACTCTGAGCACTGCTCGTGCCAATAAAGTTGCGCCGCAAGAGGATGCTGTCCGGGTTCAGGTTGATGCCCTCCTCAATGGCCGAGAGCGCCGACTTCCAATTCTTAATCTCTATCGCCGCCGAGACTCGATCATGGAACTATCTCCGCAGGCTAAGTCTCGCCTTCAGCAATCCGCTCCTCTTCGGCATTCATTGCTTCCGCGCTGGCGCGCCAGCTGCCGTCAATCACTTTTGCCAAAACGTCCTCGAGCACAACCAGATCACCGATAAAGGCGATGCTACCGTCTCGGTCGACAACGAACGCCTTTGGAACGTGGAACGACAGGCTGGCTTTGAGCCAATCCTCATCCATTTCGCCTGAGTGGTCGAATCCCATCCGAATGTTCGTATTCGGGAGCGATTTGGTTATGGACGCGTCCACCTGGGCTCGGGCGTCGTCAGCCGTTGCAGCTTCCTCACTTGCTGCGATCCCGATGAACTCAACTCCCGCCTCGCTCAATTTCTTGTGCAACTTCGCCAGCTCGGACAGCTCCGGCCCGCAATACCCGCAGGTAGTCGAAAAGAACTCAACGATGTATATCTCGCCGAGCTGGAAGTTGGAAAACGGTTCGCCGCGCAGCCAGTCCAGCGCTTTGATCGAAGGGGCTGGAGAGCCGCTACTTAAACTAGAGGCCATGTTTTACGCTCCACAGTATTTTATGGGCCGCTTCGTGCTCGAGGAATGAGCCCTTCCGGCCAAGTATCAGCTCGAGTTGCTCCGATTTCGAAGAGCGGCGCTCGTTCCATCGGTTGGACAACAAACGCTGGTGATCTCGTCTTCTGAAATGGCTTCTGCGGGTGCGTGCCATTGCAAATTCCTTCTTCTGAGAGCGTGACGATAGTCACCGTCGTGACCGGACGTTGCCGAGGTCTAATGCGTATGGAGCAGGAGGCCATTCCAAATCTCCTCGCCATGTAAGTCGATTGCTGGAGGTTCGGCCTCCTTCCGATGCCGGTCATACCGGGGCCGTGTCGCCGTCAATTGGCTGCTTCCCGACAAAGACGATACCAGGCGTCCGAAGCCCGGCACTTGTTTGATACAGACCACGATGTGCATAGGCGTTAAGCTCCCAATCGGATTTCGGCTTTAGGGACCCGGCTTACTCTGAGCACTACTCGTGCCAATCAGGTTGCGCCGGTAAGCCTTCGAGATCGCACATGTTTCGTTGTCGCTATGCGGTGGGGTTTTGTAGGGTTGCCGACATGTCGTGTCGCAATCCGCCCGATCACCACCGCGAACGGAGGGCGGTTCGATAGGCTTCAGGTCGGATAAGTCCGTGATAGCTGCGCCACGAGCCGGAAGATTTAAACGCCAAATAATGCGCCGGGATAGCACGGGGACTGAAGTTCTGGTGCCGTGGGCGTGTATCGAGCTTCGGTTTACCGTTGACAATCTGACTAGCGACACCGTATGCGCGATCAGAAGCACAGCGATCGAGAAAATAGCGCTGCGGGCGCCTAGTGAGGTTGGACGAGCGGTTTAGCTGATGTTGCGGCGTGAGCAAGATCGTCGCCAGAAGCGTGGAGAAACCCTTGCTGGAAATATCAATCGAAAGCCGTCCATAAAAACGCTGCTGCAGCGCATCGAGCTCTTGGCTTTTCTCCGTCTCAATCGTTTACATCAACGCCGTTCTGATCGGTTGACCAAACGAACAAGCCGAAGCCAGCTTGTGGTCCGTCAGACGCATGACAACGATTTGCGACATTGTCGTCACCTTTGTCAGATCAGCGACAATGCTACCTCCTCGATCGCGCGCCTTTTTCCGCCCACATAACTGGAATCGCAGCAACGGAGCGCGCTAAGACGATGCCCCCGTCACCCGAGCAGGACGATCCGCCAAAGATCGGCAATTCGATCGTAAGTTTGACCTGCATCAAAGACCACGAGCAGACGAGCCGTTAATCCTTAGCTCGTCAGGGACGTCCCAGCCGTGGTTCTACCCGCCAGCTCCTGCAGGCCACGCCCTCTGTCCAGGGCGTGGCCTTTTCCTTTTCGGGAAGATCACTTTCCCACGAGATTGCCTTTGGCAATTCTTGATCTGCATCAAGGAACCGATGTCCCGCAGGGGGGGAAGTGGAGGCCAAAATCGGACAGAGCCACTGACATGCAAACTCCGACTCGCCCCGGGAGGTTTTAGCCCTGCTGGCGGGTTTTTTCTTTGCTGAAAGCAATCACGCCGATGGCGTGTTCCTGCCCTGCAGGGCAGGGTCGGCAGGGTCTAGGCCGACAGGCAAATCCTGAAAGTTGCGATAATCCGTGGTTCTGACAGTCTCCTCCATCTGGCTGTCAATCGGCAGGGTCATTCTCGGACGTGAAAAATGGATACCGTCATTCGTCAGGCGGTGTGGATCCGCAACCCTCGCCGCATTCTCCGCCGTGCTCGCATTCAGCGCCCTTGGCAGATGAAACCTACGCCTAATGCCGTGCCGAGTGCGACGCAGTAAGGTCTAGTCAAGTCATTGATAAGGCACGTAAACATCCATGTTCCATAATTTTGTTTATGCCACTTTTGCATGTAAGGGGGGTACATTCTATTTCCAAGTGCGACATGCTTATAAAAACAATGGCTTCGCCTTGGAGATATATGCATGTCCCTTTGC
>NZ_VCHT01000021.1:0-70672 GCF_005862215.1 Rhizobium sp. MHM7A | reverse complement strand
AGCTCGCCGTCGTTCCATGCGAGCCAGGATTCAAGACGAGCGGCCACTGTCTTCAGGCTGGCGATCTCCGCGCGCTTTCACGCCCAGCCTTCGGCGAATTCCGGATCGCTGCGCAGGGACGCATATCGACACGCTGAAGGTGAAGGGCAGGAATTCCATTAGGCAGCTTGGCGCCGAGGGGACATTGGCCGGACTAGGCGCACTGCCCGAATGGGGCCGAAAGAAGATCGTCCGCTACAGGATCCACGTGATAGAAAGCGGTATCTGAAGGCGTTTCAACACGCCAGATCGGCGTCCCGACAACGTTGCTTTTGTGTGAGAATACCGCTTCCCTGTGTCAAGCCGGATCGATGAAAGGCGACGTATCCGCCCGCACGAGAGGTCAGCGAAGCGCCACTGCCGCCACCGCGGCGGCCTGAAGCGCATTTTGGAGGAGCGGCCTGCCGGGTCCCTCAAGCCATGTGTCCAGTGTCATGAGATCCCCGAACTCCTGACGGAGCACCTTGATGTCGGCCGATCCTGCACAGCGGCCATCATCAACCAGTTCAGCCAGACGCCCAAGGAAGCGGTTCTCCGCAAGAAGGCGGTCGGGGAAGCGGTGATAAGTGACCGGTCGTTCTGCCACACGGCTCAGCACATCCTGCAGGTCCAGGCCCGTGATTTCGTCGCCGGCGATCTCCAGGGTTCGCCCGGCATAGGCGGCAGGAACATCCAGTATGGCAGCAACGACTTTGCCGATATCGTCCACTGCGATGACCTGCATGGCCTGATCCGGCCGCATGAGGAAGTTGAATTCGCCCCGATCGAGACCCATGCCCGGTAGCATCAGCATTTCCATGAAAGAGCTGGGGCGCACGATTGTGTAACAAATGTCGAGGCTACGGATGTACTCTTCGATCTCGGTCTTGCTGTCAAAGTGGCCCATGCCCGTGATGCCCTTTCCCGCAGCGCCCACGGAGGAATAAACGAGATGGCCGACGCCCGACGCTTTGGCGAGATCGGCGACCGTCTTGCCCCAGAGAACCTCTTGTTCGTCGGATACGCCGTAGACTGAGCCCTGGCCGGAACTGGGTTGGATGCTGAAAACCGCGTCGACGTCGGACATGGCTGTTTGAATGGATCTCGGATCCGCAAGATCGCCACGACGCAGCTCAATGCCCCGGGCCGTGAGCGCCTTCGCCTTATCGCCTTGGGGATCCCGCACAAGTGCCTTGACTACCCAGCCCTTCGTATTCAGAGCCCTTGCGACTGCTCCGCCTTGTTGCCCCGTCGCTCCCAGCACCAGCGCCGATCTTGCTCCGCTCATCCTAAAGTTCCTTTTCGTAACTATTGATTGGCGGAAGATGGCACTGCTATATCTTTCGAACAAGACGGCACAACTTTGTGTGCCGGTCACAGGGAGGTGACTGTTGAGCAAAACGATCCACGGCAGGCCTTATCGGGAAGGTCTAAGAGGTCCGGTACTGACGCCGTGTGCGCCTCATAGCGTCCTTGCCCGGATGGGCGACAAATGGACGATCCTCGTGATGTCGATCCTGGCGATTTCTCCTGAGACATCATTGCGGTTCTCGGCGATTAAAAACGGCATCCCCAGGATCTCCCAGCGCATGCTGACACTCACTCTGCGAAACCTTGAACGCGATGGGCTGGTGAAGCGGCACTACTACCCGGAGGTGCCGCCGCGGGTGGAGTACGTGCTCACACCCGTCGGAAAGACGATGTTGCCGGCGCTCGAAGGCTTCACTTCGTGGATCCGAGAAAACTGGCAGGCGATCGAACGTTCCCGCGAGCAGTTCGACGCCGCGGAGACGTAGCTTGTTCGCTCTCCATCTCAAGCTGGATATTCGGTCTGCATAAGGCCACCGGCAGCTTTCCTGAAATTTTGCAGCAGGCTGAACGGCTGGATTGAGGGCGCAGAGCGGTCGTTGTGAACCGTGGTTGGAAAGTCGTTTTCGGGCTCAATCGCGCCATTCGTTGCGTGCGTCGACAACGACAGCAATGAGTCGGAACTGCACCCAGATGTCTCCGACGGATGGTAAGCCGCAATTCGCGCACCGGGGCTCGGCGCGCCGAATGATTACCGGCTGAGATGGAGCCAGCGCCTCGCGGGACTGGTCCCGTCCAATCCATTAAATCGGGACAATCGAGACATAGAGGAATTGAATCGGCTTGATTATCCGGCGAAATCGGTCTTCATTGTCCCGAATTCGAGAGCGAATGGGGGTGGTCCATGCTGCGTGACTTCAGCGATACGGTGGCGTTCGTAAAGGTCGTGCAGGAGGGCAGCTTCACCGGTGCTGCGCGGGCGCTGCGAACGCCGAAGACGCGGATCAGCCGCAAGGTTCAGGAACTGGAGGCGCGGTTAGGGGCCCAGCTTCTCCACCGGACAACACGCAGCCTGAAGCTCACCGAGGCTGGCGCGATCTACTTTCAGCGTTGCGAGGGCTTGGTCAAAGATATCGAAGATGCAGAAAGCGCTGTGGCCGAACTGCAGCAAAATCCCAAGGGCTGGCTCAGGATCACATCTCCACATTGGTTGTCGACGCGCATTCTGGCGCCGGTGCTCAGCGAATTCAGAAGGTTCTACCCGGATGTCTATCCGCAGTTGCTTCTGGC
Organism: Rhizobium sp. MHM7A; assembly: GCF_005862215.1. NCBI lineage: Bacteria > Pseudomonadati > Pseudomonadota > Alphaproteobacteria > Hyphomicrobiales > Rhizobiaceae > Rhizobium > Rhizobium sp. MHM7A. The sequence goes on along the minus strand of NZ_VCHT01000021.1, from coordinate 68,056 downwards.
CCATGAGGTGCTGGATGTTGTTGCCAATGAGATTGATATCGCGCTGCGTCTGTCGGAGGGGCCGTTGCCCGATTCCTCGCTCAGTGCTCGCCGGCTTGGCGACCTCCCAATGGGCATATATGCGGCTCCCGCTTATCTTGAAACGCACGGGAGCCCTTCGAGCCCGGCAGAGCTCGTCAATCATGCTTGCCTATTGACACAGTTCTATTTCGACAAGCCGGTCCACGCCTGGCCGCTGACGCGCGAGGGGCGGCGCAACGAGTTTCCAGTACGCCCCGTTGCGGTGGCCAGCGATCCCGAAGGGTTGCACGGCTTTCTGCTGGCCGGTGAAGGTCTGCAGATGACCAGTGATCTCCGTGTCGGGTCGGACGTTGCCGCAGGACGTCTCGTCCGCGTGCTTCCCGAATGGTCCGGGCCGGCCCCCACGCTTTACGCGATGAGAGCCGGCGGACGTATCCAGCCGCCAAAGGTCAGGGCGTTCCTCGACTTTCTGGTGCCGAGACTGAACCTCACTGAGATCCGCGACGAGAATCTGGCCGCTTCGCACTGATCGGCTCTGCGGCAGCGGCATGGTGGGGAGGGCTTCATGTTCCCGGTGGTTGCAATCAGTTGGTTGTCCGCGGCCCATTGAAGCCGGGACGATGGCGATCGGTGCCGCCCAGACATGAAACCGGCCCAACGGGCTCCGCTCCGTTGCGCCCCTATGGGTCGTTTTCAAGAGGCATAGTTGACGGGAACCCATTCGTAATTCGTCGCATCGCGGCGAACATGGCCGATGCCCGGGAAGGCAATGTGAGCGCCGGCCACCAGGTATTTGCCGTTGGCCGCATCCGCGAAGGCCGCCTCCCTGGCACGAATGGCCTCGGACTGATCCGTATCGAACTGGATCGCCACGTCCGGCTCGTCGAACTGAAGCACATTTCCATGGGTAACGTCGCCCCAGAAAACGATCTTCGCGCCGGCGCTTTCCACAACGATCGAGCTGTGCCCCGGCGTGTGCCCGGCCCGCAGGATCGAGCCGATGCCCGGCAGGATGCTGGCATTATCGGCGAAGGTCCGAACCCTGCCGGCGTCGGCATAGGGCCCCAGACTCTCATGCGCCTCGACGAAATAGCTTAGCGGCACATTGGCCGGTCGGCTCTCCACGGGCGTCTCCATCCAGAAAGCATGCTCCCGTTTGTTGACGTGAACGGTCGCGTTGGCGAACACCGGCTTGCCTTTGATCGTCAGCCCGCCGGAATGGTCGGTGTGGATATGTGTCAGGATGATGTCGTCAATCTGGTCCGCTTTGTAGCCGGCCGCCTCGAGATTGGCGACGAGCTCGCCGAGCGCACCATCGAGATAGGCGCCCGTGCCGGCGTCGATCAGAACCAGCCTCTCCCCGGTGTTGACGAGGAAGGCATTGACCGACGTATCTGTCGGCGTGCCCATGAACGCCGCGGCCAGCGCTCTCCGCGCATCTTCGGCGTCGGTGTTTGTGTAAAGCTCCGGAAGAGGCAGCGGAATAGTTCCGTCCGAAAGCGCCGTCAGTTCGAAGCTCCCAAGCTTCATTCTGTAAAAGCCGGGAGCCTGGAAAGATTGCAAAGGTGCCTTCGCGAGGGCCGGGGTGAACCCGCCCGAAACGGTTCCCGCTGCGACGAGCGCCGCTGCGCTCTTGATGAGGCCTCTACGGGTTAGCATGGCAGTTCTCCGATGTTTGACGTTTCGTCCACAGTTTCCATGTTGATGGCCAACTGGTGTGAGCAGAAACCTAATCGGGATCGAATGATCGCAGTAGGCGCTAACAATGAACCGCATTGTCTCAAAAATAGATACAATGCGCATGAGTCTATTGCGTGGACCACGTCCGCCATCGGTGAACGTCAATGATACTGCATGCCATCGCGGCCCGCGCCACCGAACTCCTGCAGATAGTCCTCTACGGAGGCGGGCTGCTGCCAATGGATCACCAGCCGAACATCGGGCGCGTCCAGTCCCATTCCGAAGGCCGTTTGTGCCGATGATGTGGTTCACTACGGGGCGGCTCTCTACGACAAGCTCCAGCGACATCGTGCGAAGTCAATTCGCTGCGGCAAAAGAGCAGCTTCAGGACAGGCCCCGGCGACACTATCTGCTCCGGATGAGCCTGAGAATCCGCGTTAATCAGGTCATTGTGTGCTTCTTTACAATCATGATTGGCAGCGCTACCATCGGCTGCGTGACGCCCTCGGGAGGAGCCCATCCGGCGTCATTTGGATAGCGTATCGACATGCATTGCCGGACCGGCAACCGACTGCAGAACAACTGCAGCGGACAGTCGATGATTCCGACACCCATTCGATGCCGATCCGAACATGGCAACAAATGGGAGGATTCAATGTACAAGACATTGGTCGGCGGCCTTCTTGCCGCGGCTGCATTTACGCTTTCCCACTCCACGGCTCTTGCCCAACCGGAAATTGTCAGCGGGCCTGCGGCCGAGGCTGACTGCTTCGTGCCGTGGACGGCGGATACCAAGTTCTTCAAATTTCCGAAAAAAGACGGGCCTTATCGCATCGCGCTCGCCAATGGGTATATCGCCAACACCTGGCGCATTCAGATGATCCAGACGGCGAAAGCCTATGCCGCTCAGCCGGATGTCGCCGCCAAACTCAAGGAGTTCAAGGTCGTTTCCACCGGTGAGGACGTGCCGGCGCAGATTTCGGCGATCAACAACTTCATCGATTCCGGTTACGACGCCATCGTCGTCAATGCCCAGAATCCGACTGCATTCGGACCGGTCATCAAGCGCGCCAAGCAGGCCGGCGTCGTCCTGGTCGCCTTCGACAATATTCTGGATACGCAAGACGCAATCAACGTCAACGTCGACCAGAAGGGCCTTGGCGTGTTGTGGGCTAACTGGCTGGCAAAGCACCTGCCTGACGGCGGCAAAGTTCTCGAGGTGCGCGGGGTCGCCGGAACGTCAGTCGATACCGACCGCCACAACGGCATTCACGAAACCCTGGATGCCACCGGCAAGAAGTGGGATGTCGTCGAAGTGCTCGGCAAGTGGGACGACCCGACGGCACAGAAGGCCACCGCCGACGCGATAGCCGTGCACAAGAAGTTCGACGGCATCACCGCGCAGGGCGGCGATACCGGCGTCGTCCAGGCGATGATCGATGCCAAACATCCGTTCGTGCCTTTCGGTGGCGAAACGGAAAACGGCTTCCGCAAGTTCTGCGCCAAATATGCTGGCGAAGGCCTGAAATGCTCCTCGGCCGGCACCGGGCCTGCCCAGGTGGCGGTTGCCATCAAGACGGCGATCGCAGCACTTGAAGGACAGGTCGTGCCGCAGTCCATCAAGCTGCCGCTGGCAATCGTCGAAGACCCGAACTTCAAGGAGGGCCAGGACTTCTATCCGGATCAGTCGGACAATTTCTTCGTCGGCAACGCTTTTCCGACCTGCGGCATCAATTTCACCGCACAGGAGATCATGGGGCAGTCGAAGGAAAACCAATAGGCCGGGGTCCACCGGATCGCTTGAGCGGCGTGCCGCGGCTCTGCCCGCGGCGCGCGAGAAACACCTGCCCCGAGGACATTCATGACGGCACCAGAAAGACCGGCGGCAACCCCGCTCTTTGAGATGAGCGGTGTATCGAAGCGTTACGGCGGCGTGCATGCGTTGGAAAACGCCCAACTCACCGTGGAAGCCGGGAAAATCCACGCCATTCTCGGCGAGAACGGCGCGGGCAAATCCACGCTGATCAAGATCATGGCCGGCGTCGTCGCGCCGGATGAAGGCCGCATGCTGCTCGACGGGCATCCGGTGACCTTCCGCTCCCCGGCCGAGGCTTCCGCCGCCGGCGTCACCTGCGTATTTCAGGAACTCTCGCTGATCCCGGACCTCAGCGTTGCCGACAACATCTCTATCGCCGCTCCGCCGCGCCGTTTCGGCCTGATTGATCGAAAGGCGCAACGCGTCATCGCCGAGGAGATGCTCGCGCGGGCAGGCGCCAGCGACATTCATCCGCGCGAGCTGGTCAAGGACCTGCCGCTCTCGCGCCGACAACTGGTGGAGATCGCCAAGGCGCTCGCCTGGAAACCGCGCATTCTCATTCTTGACGAAGGAACGTCGGCACTGACGGCAGCCGATGTCGCCAAGGTCTTCTCCGTTTTGCGGCGGCTGAGGTCCGAAGGGTTGGCACTCCTTTATATCTCTCATCGCATGCAGGAGATCTCCGAATTGGCGGATCAATGCACGGTCTTGCGCAACGGCCGGAATGTGGCGAGTTTCCCGGCAGGTACGCGCAGCGATGGCGAGATCGTCGAAATGATGATCGGTCGGGAGTACAGCCGCGCCTTTCCGCCGAAACCGGAGCGGGTTGCGAAGGATGAAGTCCGTCCGGTCCTCGAATGCCGCAAGCTCGGCTGGGCGGATACGCTGCGCGACATTTCGCTTACCGTCGGTCGCGGTGAAGTCGTCGGCCTTGGAGGCCTGGATGGTCAAGGGCAGCGCGAGCTGCTGCTTGCGCTCTTCGGCGTCCTGCGCGGGACCACAGGTTCCGTCCTTGTCGACGGCAAGGCGGTTACGCTCGCAAGCCCGGCAGCGGCAAAATCCGGACAGATCGGCATGGCGCTCATCCCCGAGGACCGGAAGACGGAAGGCTTGATGCTGCCGATGACGGTCCGGGAAAATCTATCCTTTGCGGTACTGGACCGGGTGTCCAGAGCGTGGGTGATAGATCAGGAAAAGGAAGAACGGCTGATCGAGGAGATGGTACAGCTACTGGCGATCAAGACGGCAGGTCTCGACATTCCGGTCGGAGCGCTCTCCGGCGGCAACCAACAGAAGGTCGTCATCGCCAAGTGGCTGATGCGCAAGCCGCGGATCATTCTGCTCAACGATCCGACACGCGGCATCGATGTCGGCACCAAGCAGGAGATCTATCAGTTGCTGCGGCGCTTGGCCGAAGCGGGAGCAGCCATTCTCTTTTATTCGACGGACTACGACGAGCTGATCGGCTGCTGCGATCGCGTTCTCGTCTTCTACAATGGCAGCATCAGACGCGAATTGAAGGGCGACGGCATCACCGAGCATGCGCTGGTGGCGAGCGCACTGAATGTCGGCAGCGAGAATGTGGGGAGCGCGGCATGAAGGAGTGGCGTTACCGGCTGGGCGAACGGCGCGGTACGCTTATGGCGGCCGGCATATTCCTCGTCATGTTTGCAATTTACGTCTCCAATCATCCCGCCGGACTGACGGCCAATGTCGTCCAGACCGCGGCGAACAAGGGCGTGCTGCTTGCCTTCGTCGCGATGGCTCAGACGCTGGTGGTGATCACCGCCGGCATCGACCTCTCGGTCGGCATGATCTTCATCCTGACCAATGCGCTGGCCTCCTGGCTCGTGCTCGGCTCGCCGCTTGAAACTGCTCTTGGCGTGATGGCCGTCCTGGCAACCGGTCTTGCCTGCGGCGCGCTGAACGGCCTGATCGTCATCTATGGACGGTTGCAGCCGATCGTTGCCACGATCGCCACCGGCGCTGTGTTCTTCGGCATCGCCCTCCTGCTGCGACCCTTTCCCGGCGGATCGGTCAATGAGGAATTGGCAGACGTCATGACCGGCAAGGTCTTCGACCTCTTGCCGGCCAGCCTTGTCGCTCTCATCGCCGTCGTTCTCGTCATATGGGTACCGTTCAGCCGCTCCCTGATCGGGCGGGCGGCCTATGCCTCCGGTTCATCGGAGATCGCGGCTTATATGTCCGGCCTGCCCATCCGCCGCGCGAAATTTACCGCCTATGCGCTCGCTGGTCTCCTTGCGTCGATTGGCGGGCTCTTCCTCACCTTCTTTACCTTCACCGGCGAGGCAGCCTTCGCGAGCGGCAATGCCTATACGCTATTTTCAATCGCTTCGGTGGTGCTCGGAGGCGTATCCCTGTTCGGCGGCAAAGGCAGCGCGAGCGGCGCAATCTTCGGAGCCCTCGCCTTCCGGACCATCGGCGACCTGCTCTTCGTCTTCGATTTCGATCCGCTGTGGCAGCCGCTGTTCCAGGGTGTGGTGCTGCTCGTCGCGGTGAGCCTTGGCGCGTTCGCATTGTTCCGTGTGCGCAATCGCCTGGAATGGTTCGGATGAACAACCTAATGCGAGAATACTCAGTGACCCGGCTTTCCAAGTTAATTCATCGGCTGGACCCGGCCATCGCTACCGCCTTCGCCTGCATTTTCCTGCTGCTCATCATCGGCAGTTTCTATTCGGCGAGTTTCCTGTCGCCGGAATATCTCCTGCAGCAGTTGAAGGTCGCATCCTTTCTTGGCGTCATCGCCACTGGCATGATGATCGTCGTGCTGCTCGGCCAGATCGATCTTTCCGTGCCGTGGTCTGTCGCCGTCGGCGGAATGATGGCGTGCGCGGCTGCCGCTTACGGCCCACTCGGCGAGGCTCTGGCCATTCCCTTCGGCATTGCCTGCGGTATGGCGATCGGGCTCGCCAACGGGATCGGCGTCGCCTATTTGCGCATCCCCTCGATGATCATCACGCTGGCGACCAACGCCGTCGCGCAAGGACTGATGGTTGTCTATACTGGCGGCTTCTCGCCGCAGGATTCGGCAACATTTGCGATGCGCTATCTGGCAACCGGCTTCCTTCTGCCCGGGCTACCCAATGCCGTTCTCATCTGGGCGGTCGTCGGCGCCGCAACGGTCTTCGTGCTTAACCGCACGACATTCGGCCGGTCCGTCTATGGTATCGGCAACCGGGAGAGTGCCGCCTATCTTTCCGGTATCAATACCCGCCGGATCGTCATGATCGCCTTCATTGCCTCAGGGGCGCTGAGCGCCTTCGGCGGTGCCCTGCTTGCTGGCTATGCCTCGAAAGCGGCGCAGTCCATGGGCGATGCTTATCTCCTGCCCTCGATCGCCGCCGTCGTCCTCGGCGGAACCTCCATTCTCGGCGGCAAGGGCTCCTATCTCGGCACCGTTGCCGGCGTGATCCTGATTACGCTGCTGCAATCGATTCTATCCGTCATGCAGATGCCGGAGGCAGGGCGGCAGATCATCTACGGCGTCGTCATCATCGCCATGCTTTTGCTTTACGGCCGCAGCCCGGCCAACCGGCAATAGCGCGCCTGCGCTACTGCAACGCCGAACCGCCGCGCGAGCCGCACGCTTGACGAATAAATCCGATTGGGTGTGAGTTCAGGCAGCGAATGCCCATAGGAAACACGATCAATGATCCTCTATATTCGTAAAATCATCCATGTTGCGTTAGCGAAATCCTAAATTGCAGCGAGCATCGTCCGCCCATCACAAGACGAACTAGTGCTGGACTTCATGACTATCTTTGGCCAATCTCGGCTTACGCGCATCACCTACGCCGTGCTGCTTCTGCTCATGTTCTGCTTCGATATTGCGAAGGACCCGATCGAGCGCCTGATTATGGCCGAACATGATCAGGCATCGCGTGAGTTAATGGCGCCACGCTCGACAGGCGGCACAGGGACCGCCGTCGGAGGCGAGGTCAGCGGCAAAAACATGCCGCTGATGTTCAAAGGGCAGGAAGAGTTGGTGAAGCAGATTGCAGCGTCCGGCCGCAAGCCAACGGCAGAGGATATGCAAAATCTACGTGCTATGGCCGCCAAAGGGGCAACGCAGATGACGTTGCGCGTCGGAGCGAGCGATGCCGAGACTGCCAAGCTCGTCTCCCGCCGTTCCTTCTTCGAAACGCTATACATGGTTGCCGGGATCGCGATGACAGCGATTACCATTGTAGGCCTGCTCTACATGGTATCGAGTAGGCTTCGCGACATCGGTTGGCCGCAATATCTGCTCTGGCTGCTGCTCGCGCCCGTCTTCTTACCGAGGTTTTTTGCAATTCCGTTGCCGACGCTTGCGATCCAGGGAATTACCTTTTTCTTCTATGGCGCGCTTCTCGTTCTTGCCTTCATTCCCGGTGAGGACTCCAGTCCACCCGCCCGTTATAAGCTGGCCCAGCCGACACCGGCCAAACGACGACCGGGTCAGTTCGGACGGCTTGGCACTCAATAGCTGTAGCGCCTCGTGCGGCCGAATCGGAACCTGGCCCTGCTAACCGACTGTGTACGGTCGTTGACACGTCCACCAGAGGGTATGCCTCGGCCGTCAATTGTCACCTTTGATGACAGAAAACGATGAACGCCGCGTCATTTTCGCAGGGATTACTCAGAACTCGTCCCGCCGAACCAGAACTTCTACCCGTTCAGCTCGGCCGGCGCTTCGCGCATTGGACGAGGCGTGGTGCGTCATCGACCCAGCCGAGATGATCGACAGCATCGTCTGGCTCCAGTCCGTTGACATCTTAGATCTCCCCACACACTCAGTTTGCGTAGTTGGACCACGGGTTTCAGTTCGGCGGCTTTTTATCCGCTGACGTTGTACTTGGTGTCTCTGTAGTGAGACCTTGATCCAAGTCATTCCAAACGCTTTCCAACCAGGTCGTAACGCCAACTGCTCATTCGTAGAATCGTGCAAGGCCCGCGGAGGAGCAGTCTACCGCACCAACGATCACATCGGCCAAATTCTCCTCGTGGCGGTGACCTCTCAGACCGCCAGAGCAATCAAAAGGAGAAAGCGATGACGAAGACTTGGTTTATCACAGGCGCTGGTCGCGGTCTCGGTGCTGAAGTCGCGCGCTCAGCCTTAGCCGCCGGCGACAATGTCGTAGCCACTGCGCGCAGCGCTGACAGCGTCAAAAAGGCGCTCGGCGAAAGCGACCGCCTGCTGGCTCTCGCACTCGACGTTACCGATCGGGAGGCTCCGAAAGAAGCCGTCGCGACCGCAGTTGAGCGCTTCGGACGCATTGACGTCCTGGTCAACAATGCAGGCTACGGTCACCTTGGTATCTTCGAGGAGGCCTCCGAGGAAGACATCGAAACCCAGTTCCAGACGAACGTCTTCGGCCTGATGCGCGTCACCCGCGCGGTGCTGCCGGTCATGCGCCGGCAGAAGTCCGGGCATATCATCAATCTGAGCTCGATTGGCGGTAAGGTCGCATTCGACCTCTGCACGCTCTACGGCACGTCTAAGTTCGCCGTCGAAGGGTTCAGCGTCAACCTGGCGAAGGATGTCGCCTCGTTCGGCATCAACGTCACGGTCGTGTCGCCGGGTTACTTCAGAACCGACTTCCTCGATCCGACCTCGGTGCGATTCGCAGGTAACCGGGTCTCCGACTACGACGAAGTGCGTGGCGCAGTCGAGGCCGCCTACAAGGATCACAGCCACCAGCAGCTCGGTGACCCTCAAAAGTTCGGCCCCGCGATTGTCGAGATGGCGTCCGCTGCGAAGCCGCCGATGCACTTCCTGGTCGGCTCGGACGCGGTTCAGTTTGCCCGCGACGAGATCGCCGCACGCAGCGCCGAAATGGACCAGTGGGAAAAGCTTTCGGCTTCGACCGACCATCAGAACGCCGCCGCCTGACCTACAACGCGGCTGGCTGCCCTGCCGGCCGCATTCATCCGAAAATCAAATCCAAGGAATCATGCCATGGCAAACGTAGAAATCGATCGTGTGCTCGCCCTTCAGCAGGCGAACGTCTGGAAAATGAAGACAAGCACCGCCGCAGAGCGCAAGGCGCGCATCATACGCCTTCGGGATAGACTGTTGGCGGCCGGAGAAGAGGTCGCTGAAGCGCTCTACAAGGACATGGGACGCCCGAAAGTCGAAATGCCTTTCGACGTCCAGAATTCCATCGACACCGCTAACGAGGCAATCGAGCATCTGGACGAATGGATGGCACCTGCACCGGTCCGGCCGAACATCCAGAATCCTTCGGTGAAGGCCTATATCCATTACGAGGCCCGTGGCACGGTGCTGATCCTCGGTCCCTGGAATTTCCCGTTCCACCTTTGCGTGGAACCGCTGATCAGCGCACTGGCAGCCGGCAATAGCGCGGTGATCAAGCCCGCCAGCATGGCGCCGGCCACGAGTGCCGTCCTCGCCAAGATCGTGCGGGACGTGTTCGACGAATCCGAAGTCGCGGTGTTCGAAGGCAGCTCTGATGTCGCAAACGCATTGCTGGAAAAGCCCTTCGACCATGTCTTCTTCACGGGCAGCCCGAAAGTCGGCAAGATCATTATGGCGGCCGCGGCCAAGAACCTCACCTCCGTCACGCTTGAACTCGGGGGCAAGAACCCTGCCATCATCGACGACACCGCAGATCTGGACGAGGCGGCTTCCGGCATCGTCACCAGCCGCGTTATGAACAACGGCCAGACGTGCCTGTCGATTGACTACGTTCTCGTTCCGGAAGCCAGGAAGAAGGACCTCATCGACAAGATGTCTTCAGTCATCAAGGAGCTGACCTATACCGACGGTAAGTTCGACAGCACCAAGACGGGCAGGTTTATCGATGACCGGAACTTCGAGCGCGTCAAGGGCTATGTCGACGATGCCGTCAAGCGCGGCGCGACGGTGGCTTTCGGTGGCGCTTCAAGCCCGAACGAACTGACCATGGAGCCGACGATCCTGACCGAGGTCCCCGCGGATGCGGAGATCATGCAGGACGAAATCTTCGGCCCTGTCACGGTCGTGTTGCCATACAGCACAATCGGCGACGCCCTGTCGACGATCCAGCGTCACGGCAAACCGCTCGGATCGCTCGTATTCTCCACGGATGAAGCCTTTGTCGAGAACTTCATCCAGAACACCACCTCCGGCGGGGTTTCAGTGAACTCGTGGGCCGGGCATTATTTTGATGGCAGTCTTCCATTCGGCGGCGTCAATGGAAGCGGTATCGGATCCTATCACTCGATCTACGGCTTCAAGGCATTCTCTCACGAGCGCGCTGTCTGGCAGCGTGGCGTCACGAAAGTCGCAGCGTAGCCTCTTCCGGTCGTAAGCGCCAAGCAGGACACAAACCAAGCGAGCCCGGACCTAGGTCCGGGCTCGCTTGGTTTCGCGTGCTGAATGTCAGCGACGGGCGTCGAGGCTGTACCGCCCCGCACCGAACGCGACGACCTGCAGCAGGCCACCGGCCATTGCGATGTTCTTGAAGAAGTGGATGAACTGGTTCAGGTCGCTCAGGTCGCTATGGAACGTGAGCGCTGTGGCAACGCTGAACAGAGCAAGGACCATGGCAACGATTCGGGTCTGAAAGCCGAGGATGAGGGCGATGCTGCCGACGATCTCGGTCACGACTGCTGCGCCGTAGGACAAAGGCGGGAAGGGCAGGCCCACTATATTGATATAGCCGATCGTTCCGGCCGGGTCGGAAATCTTGCTGATGCCGGAAAGAAGGAAGATGGCGGCGAGAAGAACGCGGCCGCCGAGGGGCGTTATGCCGTTGACGAGGGCCGACTGGGAAAGAGTTTCAGCGCGCTGAACGATTGCATCGGAATAAGACATTGACGTTTCTCCTGAGTTGGGGCGTAGCCACCGTGGCTGCGTCGTGAGGAGAAATTGCCATTATGCGATCAAACGAAAAAGCTGGATAAATTCGCTTATTATCATCGAGAAAATCGAACGGTTAGAACAAAGAAAAACCCGCTTGTGAGACGCGGGTCCGACTGGAGGGTCGTAAAGTTCAGATCACGGAGAGAAGGCCGCCGTCTACCAGGAGCGCTGTCCCGGAGATGTAACTGGAGAGATCCGAGCCCAGAAATGCCACAGCGTCCCCAACCTCCGAAGGCTTGCCAAGACGCCGCAGAGGCGTTCGCTGTCGGAAACCTTCAGACGCCTGGGCAATACCAGGGCTTGTGCGAAGGAGCTCCGTGTCGATCGTGCCGGGCGCGACCGCATTCACACGGATGCCGTCAGGACCGAGCGCGTCGGCGAGCGATTTCGCCATCAACACCACACCGCCCTTGCTGGTCGAATAGGCGACGGTAATGCCGGCACCAGAGATGCCACCCATGCTCGCCATCAGGACGATGCTACCCAGTTTGCCGAAAGCCTTCATCTGCCTTGCCGCGGCCTGCGCCCCAAACAGCGATCCGTCCAGATTGACCGACATGAGACGGCGATAGTCCTCTTCAGGAACCTCTGGGCCGTCGGTCTTCAAGGTGATGCCAGCGTTGGCGACCATCACGTCGACGCCACCGAACTGTTCGGCCGTAGCGACCAGCGCATCATTATCGGCCTTGCGACTGACATCAGCTTTTACGAAAATAGCTTGCACTCCGAGCTTACGAATCTCCGAAACGGTTGGCTCACCGCCTTCTCGCGGCGCTTCTACGACATCAGAGGCGATGATGGCCTTGGCACCACGTTCGGCGGCCCGGATGGCGATCGCACGGCCAATGCCGCTCGATGCCCCTGTTACGATGACGACTTTGCCATCGAGGATATTACTCTTGGTCATGACGGTTGTCCTTGGACTTCAGGGATTTTCGGCGCCGAAGGAGGCAGGGCGTCGAGTTGCTGCAGAAGATAGTAGAGGTTGGCGACGCCCCAGTGTTCCACGATCTGACCGTTGCGGATGCGCATGGCATCGACGGTTTCGAACTTGATCTTGCGGCCCGTAGGCTCGATCCCGAGAACCACGCCCTGGTGGGTGCCATGATAGGTCTTGAAGGTCGTGACGATATCGCCGTCGACCGCCTGCCAGTGAATATCGGCACGGAAGTCCGGAAAGGCCTCGCGCAGGGCATGATAAAGGCGGCGCGCGCCTTCTTTATCCGGCGTCCCGCCCGGCTGCGGCGTGTGATCAAGGAAGTCGTCGGCGAAGAGCTTGTCGAACAGTTCAAAGTTTCCGCCCGACTGCACTTCGAGTGTGTTGCGACGGACGACTGTTTTCAATGCTTCCTGTTGGGATTCATGCTGGTCTGACATGAGATGATCCTTTCGAGCTTCGTTGTCAGAGTTCAAAGCCACCGATCGTCATGCCGCCATCGACGGTGAGCATGTGTCCGGTGACATAGGAGGCGGCGTCGGAGGCAAGCCAGATTGCGGCTGCCGCGATTTCTTCCGGCTTGCCGCCGTGCTTTCTCCGTCGGGTGGTTTATTTCGATGGAGCCAAGATGCCGCGTCCAGTTATTTCGGAAAAGCCGGATAAAATGCGCGCCTATGTTCGAAAAAATAGAATAGATGGCCAAGCGATGAAGGCTGAAACTTGCGTAGAATTGGGCAAGGATGCACGACTGGCGATATACCGCCCGATCACAGCTACGAGGTAAAATCCTCGGAGTTTGGCCATCCGTGCATCAACGATGGCTCCATGAGCCGTTGGAACGGCAGGGCGTTTTGAAAATGACAATCCTCAAAGAGATCGCCGAGTCAATAGAAGCGAGCACGGGCGTGGACGGCAGCTTTTCGACGTCTATGGAGCGTGTATTTCTTCTCCGGTCGTCCGAACCGACCGGCCCGATATACACGGTCTACGAGCCGAGCATTTGCTTCGTGGCGCAGGGCCGTAAGCTGGTCGAAAGTGGTTGCTATCGCCTGATCTATGGCGCGGGCGCGGCTCTCGCCGTCGCGTCGCCGCTTCCGGTTACAGGACAGGTGATAGAGGCTAGCAGGAATGCTCCTTTCCTGGGCGTCCGGATCGAACTGGATCTTGACCTTCTGCGTGGCTTCCATTCCCTCACTCCGCGCAAAGCACGCCGAAATCACGCCGCAAGCGGCCTGACCACCTTCCGACCCTCTCAAAGGCTGGAAAATACAATTCACCGGCTTCTGAGGCTTCTCGATAATCCAGAGGAGATGAAGGTGCTCGGGCCGCTGGCAGAGTTGGAAATCCTCTATCACATGGCGACCAATAGCTCGCCAGCTCTCGGGCAGTTGGCCGTGCCCGATACCGCGACAGCCAGAACAGCCTGGGCGGCGCACTATCTTCGCGTTCACTGGCGCGAGGCAGGGGCGTTGAGTACCGTTTCCGAGCGTTTGCAGATGACCGAGCGGAGCCTCAAGACGAATTTTGTCGCGCTGACGGGCCATGAGCCCGCAGGTTACCAGAAACATCTTCGACTACAGGAAGCAAGACGCCTCCTTTCGCTTGGTGCTCCCCTTCTAGCGGCTGCTGCATCTACCGGCTTCGCAAACGCCAGAACGTTCCAGGCCGAGTACGAGGCCACCTTCCACGCGAGCCCGGCGGTGGATGCAGCTCGCCTGCGCCAACTTTTCCCCGCTGAGCTGGAGGAATAAGAAAAGGCGGCGCAAAGGCGCCGCCGTTCAAGCCATTTGGCTGAACTCAACGTTCCGTCGAAGCACCATTCCGGCATGATAGAGAACGTCATCCACAAAGTCGCCATCTGCCGTGAAGCCGGTGTCGTCGACATAGTCGATATGGTTGCCGGTCACGACGTAACTCCCCTGATAGGCACTCTTCCGTTTTCCGCGAGCCTCGTCGTATCGGCCGTTTGGAAGCAATTCGTGGCGGATGTAGCCGTCCTCGGTTACCCACATACCGACGTAAGGGTGGGGCTGCTGGGTCATGGTGTTCTCCGTTTCATTTCGTAAGGCTGTGGAAAGGGCCGGTCCGACTGCCAAAAGAATGATGGCACCTCCGATGATTGAGGATGCCAGTAATGCCTGTCGTTCAAGGCGCTGCATGAGCAGGCTCCGTCGTCATCGTGAGGTGGCGTAAATCAGGCGGCCCATCGACAAGCGAAGGAATGGCCGCAACGAATTCCTTCATGTGCGGCATCTCGAAATGTGCATCGAGATCAGCCTTGCTGCGCCAGTTCTCATATACGAACCACATGTCCGGATCGTCGATCGAGCGGTGAACGTCATAGTTAATGCAGCCGGGTTCGTTTCGGCTGGGCGTGGCGAGCTTGTTCAGCCAAGCGCCGAGCAGATCGCCCTTACCAGCTTGAGCCCGAATGAACGCAATATTCGTAAGCTTTGTCATCGTTGAACTCCTCTTCCTTGGCGGATCAGCGTTTCCAAGCTGTCCATGCCATGAGGATGGCTCAAAGCGCGACGGTTGAGGTATCAAGGAGGTCCGGCGGTATTGCCCATTCCTACGAAGGTGAGATCACAAGGCAAACCGCCGGCTCCTGAAGCAATCTGAGCCTACTGCCAGGTTGTCGCTGGCATCGACTTCATCTTCTCTATGTCCTTCTTAGGCGGCAAGCCGAACATTCGCGCATATTCGCGCGAGAATTGCGAGGGGCTTTCGTATCCCACATTGAATCCAGCGGTCGCCGCATCCAATGCCTGGGCGATCATGAGCCAGCGCGCCTCCTGAAGCCGGATTTGCTTCTGATATTGGAGAGGGCTCATCGCGGTGACTGTTTTGAAGTGCTGGTGGAACGACGATACGCTCATATTCACTTGAGCCGCTATCTCTTCGATCTTTAGAGCCTTGTCGAAGTTTTTCTTGATGATAGAAATAGCTTTGTTGATCTGGCTGAGTTTGCTTTCCGCCATGGCGATCTGCCGAAGCCGATCCCCTTGTTCACCCAACAGAAGCCTGTACAGAATTTCGCGCTCTGCAAGGGGAGCGAGGACGGCACGATCGCTCTCACGTCCGCTTTCCAGCAGCTCGGCAAACCTGACGACCGCGTCAAGCAGTTGCGTGGGTACGTCGCTGACTGCGATCCCACGCTGTGGCTCTTCGTTGCGCAGGCCGCCAGGCACCGCGGCACTGATGACGTCAGCGATTGCGGCCGGCTCCAGATCGAGCCTCAGACAAAGGTAAGGCTTGTCAGGCGATGCCTCCAGTATCTGCCCTGAGATCGGCAGATCGACGCTGACGATCAGAAACTTTGACGGCTCGTACAGGTAGGAATGATCGGCAAGCGTTGTCTGCTTTCGGCCCTGCGCGACGAAACAGACCGCCGGCTTGTGAAGGATCGGTATAGCCTCCGTCGGCGTCACCGAACGCAGGATGTGAAGCCGAGGCACCTCAGTCTCTGTGACACCATCGTGCCGGGAATTTTCGTTGAGGATGCGCGCGAGACGTTCGATCATTTTTTGGTCCTTAAATTTCTTTAGCGCATGACGATAGCCGCCAAGGGGGCGGCTATCGATTGAGCTCTTACTCCAATTGCCAGGAGTCGTGGCGCCATCGCGACGTGGTGCAAGCTGAAAGTTTGCCAGCTCTCCTTCGTCCCTTCATGCGCCAGAACTGAAACAAGCGTGATCAATATGCAGACTACTATCTGTGCCGATCAAGCCTTCAAAAGATTGAGGGCGACGAGGGGGCGACCGAACTGCTGGACTGGGCCAGACGCAGCCAGGGTTCCAAGGTCGGTCGGAGCGAAACCAAGCAAAGCAGCAAGGTGCGAGACGATCTGGTTTGCATCAGGGTTATTGCCTGAAAGAAATAAAACCCTCTTGCCACCCTCTGCTTGAGGGTTAGCGGCCAACACGGCTGCTGGCAGGGTGTTAAAGGCTTTGACAAGCCGTGCACCCGGAAAGAGGTCTGCAACGATTTCCGAAGAGAGCCGGCCGCCGAGATCACGCGGTTTGAAAGCAGGGAAGTCAATCGCATTCGTGGCGTCGACGACGGTGCGGCCATCCCAGGCTTCCTTCCTCTTGGCGACATCGGGAACGGCGTCATAGGGCACAGCCAGGATGAGGACGTCGGACTGCAGAGCCTGATCGAGTTCCACCGCCTTCACCGTGCTTCCGAACTTTTCGGTAACCGACTGAAGCGAAGCAGGACCGCGCGTGTTGGCGATAACAGCTTCGATGCCCGCAGCATGGAAACGTTCGGCAAGTGCGGAGCCGATCGCCCCTGAGCCGATGATTGCATAAGTAGTCATTGTAGTTCTCCTTGATCTGATGGGGTTTCAGTTGAAGTTGTCGGGGAGGGGAATGAACTCGTCGTCGCCCGGTACGCCGGGAAATTGCCGTTCGCGCCACAGCTTGCCCGCATGGCGAATGCGGTCTTGATCCGTGGCCACGAAATTCCAGCGGATGAACCGCTTCTCCGGAAGAGGCTCTCCTCCGAACGCAAGAAACCGGGTTGGCTCTGTTGCCTTCACCACGATCTCGGCGTCGGGCTTGAACACGATGAGGCGATCCGGGCCGTAGGTGCCGTCCTGGCCAACGATCTCGATGGCGCCGTTGACGACGAAGATCGCGCGCTCAGTGTGCTCGCCGTCAATCCTGTAGCGAGCCCCAGCCTCGAGTTGAATCTCTGCTGAAAAGAGATCTGAAAAGGTCGTGGCAGGTGAGCGCCGGCCGTGCAGGGTGCCCGCGAGAAGCTTCATGTTGATGCCCTCGCCGTTGACCGTCGGCAGTTCGCCGGCGCCAAGGTGCTGAAAGAGGGGTGCTGTGTCCTCGACCTGTTTCGGAAGGGCGATCCAGCTCTGCAGACCCGTGAGCTCGCCACCGTACTTGCGGATGTGCTCCGGCGTGCGCTCGGAGTGGACAATGCCGGAGCCGGCCACCATCAGATTGACCTCGCCAGGGCTGATCGACTGCACGTAGCTCTCGCTGTCACGATGCAGAAGTTCACCTTCGAGAAGATAGGTGAGGGTCGACAGACCGATATGCGGGTGAGGGCGGGTATCGATACCGTCGCCAGCGCCGAAGCGTACCGGACCGAAGCTGTCAAGGAATATGAACGGCCCGACCATTTGACGCATTGCCGCCGGCAGTGCCCGGCGAACGGAAAAGCCGCCGAGGTCTCGGGTCGAGGGCAGGATGACCTGCTCAATGTCAGCGTTCGACAAGTAAGACATTGTCCGCTCCGGCGGTTGAATTCGATGAGCTGAAGGTAAGGCCCCTAGACGTTTCGGAAAACTCAGATAATTTCGGCTGGAACGATCGAGGAATTCGAAATGTCAGACCCAGGCCAGCCGACGCTAGATCAGCTAAAAGTCTTCATTACTGTTGTCGAAACGGGGAGTTTCGCGGCCGCATCCCGCAAATTGAACCGGGCAACCTCGGTGATCAGCTACACGATCGCCAATCTGGAAGCGCAATTGGGGGTTACGCTCTTTGATCGATTGTCGACAAAGAAACCTCAACTGACTTTGGAGGGCAGAACGGTCCTTGCTGAGGCTAAGAGCGTTGCGCATGGCATCGACAATCTCCGCGCCAAGGTGAAGAGCATGCTCCGGGGCGTGGAGCCTGAGGTTCACCTAGCACTCGACGTCATGCTGCCGGCGGCTCGCGTGATGGATGCGCTGAAGGCGTTTCGAAGGGAGTTTCCCAGCGTGTCGCTGCGACTGTATGTCGAAGCCTTGGGCGCAGTGACCCAACTTGTCTTGAACCGCACCGCGGCGATCGGTGTGAGCGGGCCGCTCGATGTCGAGATCGCTGGCCTTGAGCGCATTGGCGTGGGATTCGTGAAGCTCATACCTGTTGCATCGCCAGAGCATCCGCTGGCCGGCGGCTCGCATCCGCCTGGGACAGCGCGTGGACACATTCAGCTTGTGCTGACCGACAGGTCTCCACTCACTCAAGGACATGAATTCGCGGTCGTCGGGAATCACACATGGCGGCTCGCCGATCTTGGCGCAAAGCATATGCTGCTCAAGGAAGGCATTGGTTGGGGCAATATGCCCGAACCGATGGTGCGCGACGACATCGAGGCCGGGAGGCTCGTGCAGCTCGATCTTCCCGACTGCAAGGGTGGCCCCTACAGGCTTCAGGCGGTCTATCGAACTGATACGCCCCCTGGTCCAGCTGGCCGCTTTCTGATCGATCACTTCCAAAGCCAGGATGTTGAGGACCCAATTGCAATAGGCTGACTCTCAGGGGCTGTGTAACATCAACCTACCCGCTCGATCGCCAGGAGGCGATTGCTATTAGATGAACTCGAATGTCTGCGGACGGTGAGTCGGGAATTAGCCCAGTCACCCGGTCATCTCCAAACTGATCGATGCGGCGAACACCAGGCAATTGATTGGGGACCGAGAAGCACATCGTGAACCCCTTGCGCGTAGCCCCTGAAGCTGACGACGAAGTCCGGGCAGGTGGACGGATTGCACCGCCAGTCGGAGGAACTCTCTTGTTCAGGAGGTACTGTGTCCGCTTCCATCTTCAAGCCTTTTGAAGGAAAAGATGACCCAGTCGATCTTGTTTTGTTCCGCTTGCCATTTCCAGGCGCCGGAGCGCCTGGAGAAAGATATGTTGATTAGCCCGTCCTAATGTGGCCAATGTGACGCGGCACATGTCGATCAGTATCCGTCGAGGAACGGTGGGGAGGGCGAGATCCTTTTCTGGCTTCTCCCGGCCGCCGAAACCGCCGGGAAAATTCTCATTCAGCGTTCTAGATCGCTGATTTAATGACATTTCAGTGGCGCAGTGACAAACCTAGTGGCGCCGCACCGCACACTGAAGGACCGCAAGCCTGCTCAGCTGCACCCGCTCGTCGCACCACACGTGTCGCACTTCTCGCAGGTGCCGTTCCGCACCATCGTGAAGTTCTGGCACTCCGAGCACATGTTGCCGGTGTAACCCTGCATGATCGAGCGCTGGCGGCGTTCGGCTTCCATCTTCTTGGCTTCCGTCTTGGCCGTTGCAGCGTCCGCTGCGGCCTTGTCGGAGAAGAGGGCGGTCGCGTCGCTAGCGATTTCCTCGAGCACCTCTTCGGCGATCTCCTCCGCCAATTCCTTGGCGCGCTCCTCATAATCGCGCTTGAAGGCGACGATTTCGGAGGTGGAGACGGCGGTTGTCGGCTCCAGCTTGCGGGCGGCGCTGCCGGCAAAGGCGGTTACCGTGCCGGTGGAAGCGGCGCGGGCAGGGGCCGCGGTGGCAGCTCCCTTGGGTTCGCCGACCTGACGTTCGCCGCCGGTGCCGGGTACCAAGGTCGGCTTGTAGCCGCGGGTCCAGCCGGTGGAGAGCAGGTTGGTCTTGCCTTCCTGGATGCCCTTGCCGAGCGCGGTGTTCGAGAAGTCTGATGTATCGACATGCGCGAGGTCGTGGCGGCCGAGATAGGAGACGGCCAGCTCGCGGAAGACGTAGTCGAGGATCGACGTGGCGTTCTTGATCGCGTCATTGCCTATGACCATGCCGGCCGGCTCGAACTTGGTGAAGGTGAAGGCCTCGACATATTCCTCGAGCGGCACGCCATATTGCAGGCCGAGCGAGATGGCGATGGCGAAATTGTTCATCATCGCACGGAAGGCGGCACCTTCCTTGTGCATGTCGATGAAGATCTCGCCGAGGCGGCCGTCGCCGAATTCGCCTGTTCTGAGATAGACCTTGTGCCCGCCGACGGTGGCCTTCTGGGTATAGCCCTGGCGGCGGTTCGGCAGCTTCTCCCGTTCGCGCGAAACACGCTCGATCACCCGTTCGATGATCTTCTCGGTGACGGTAACGGCCTGGGCGGCGATCGGCGCCTGCAACAGCTCCTCCAGCGCATCCTCGTCGTTTTCGTCCTCGATCAGCGATGCATTGAGCGGCTGCGACAGCTTCGAGCCATCACGGTAGAGTGCGTTGGCCTTCAGGCCGAGCTTCCAGGACAGCATGTAGGCGTTCTTGCAATCCTCAACGGTCGCCTCGTTCGGCATGTTGATCGTCTTGGAGATCGCGCCGGAGATGAAGGGCTGGGCAGCCGCCATCATGCGGATATGGCTTTCCACCGAGAGGTAGCGCTTGCCGATCTTGCCGCAGGGATTGGCGCAATCGAAGACCGGCAGATGCTCGGCCTTCAGGAAGGGGGCGCCTTCCAGCGTCATCGCACCGCAGACATGGATATTGGCGGCTTCGATGTCCTTCTTCGAGAAGCCGATATGGTCGAGCAGGCTGAAGCTCATATCGGCGAGCTGTTCGTCCGAAACCTTCAGCACGCCCTTCAGGAAGTCGGCGCCGAGCGTCCACTGGTTGAAGACGAACTTGATGTCGAAGGCGCTCTTCAGAGCGGCGTTGACGGCCTCTACCTTCTCGTCGGTGAAGCCCTTGGCCTTCAGCGTCGACGGATTGATTGCCGGCGCCTGGTTCAGGTTGCCGTGACCGACAGCGTAGGCTTCGATCTCGGCGATCTGGCTTTCGGAATAGCCGAGCGTGCGCAGCGCTTCCGGCACGGCTCGGTTGATGATCTTGAAATAGCCGCCGCCGGCGAGCTTCTTGAACTTGACCAGGGCGAAGTCGGGCTCGATGCCTGTCGTGTCGCAATCCATGACAAGGCCGATCGTGCCTGTGGGCGCGATGACAGAGACCTGCGCATTGCGGTAGCCATGCCTTTCGCCGAGCTCGAGAGCCTTGTCCCAGGCCGATTTGGCATGGGCGGCGAGGTCCTGGTCCGGGTTTTCCGAATGGATCAGCGCAACCGGATCGATCGACAGTGCTTCATAGCCGGAGGTTTCGCCATAGGCGGCGCGGCGATGGTTGCGGATGACCCGCAGCATGCTCTCGCGGTTCGGCGCGAAGTTCGGGAACGGGCCGAGCTCGCCGGCCATTTCAGCCGAGGTCGCATAGCAGATGCCGGTCATGATCGCCGTCAGCGAACCGGCGATGGCGCGGGCTTCCGCGGAGTCGTAGGGAATGCCCGACGACATCAGGAGACCGCCGATATTGGCGTAGCCGAGGCCGAGCGTGCGGTATTCGTAGGAGAGCTCGGCAATGCGCTTCGACGGGAACTGCGCCATCATGACCGAGATTTCGAGCACGACGGTCCACAGGCGAACCGCATGTTCGTAGTCGCCGATATTGATGCGCTTGGTGGCCTTGTCCTTGAACTGCAGCAGGTTCAACGAGGCGAGGTTGCAGGCAGTGTCATCGAGGAACATATATTCCGAGCACGGGTTCGAGCCGCGGATTGGGCCGCCGGCCGGCGAAGTGTGCCAGTCGTTCATCGTCGTGTTGAAGTGGATGCCCGGATCGGCCGAAGCCCAGGCGGCATAGGAAATCGTTTCCCAGAGGTCGCGCGCCTTCAGCGTCTTCATGACCTTGCCGTCCTTGCGGGCGGTCAGGTTCCATTCTCCGTCATTCTCGACGGCGCGCAGGAAGTCGTCCTTGATCGAGACGGAGTTGTTGGAGTTCTGGCCCGATACCGTGAGGTAGGCTTCCGAATCCCAATCCGTGTCGTAGGTCTTGAATTGGAGATCCTTGTAGCCCTGGCGGGCGAACTGGATGACGCGCTGGACATAGTTCTCCGGAACCTGGTCCTTCTTGGCGGCGCGGATCTCGCGCTTCAGGGCAGGGTTCTTGGCCGGATCGAAGCAATCGCCGTTGTCGCCTTCGCAATTGAAGCAGGCCTTCATGATCGCCTTCAGATGCTTGGCGACGATTTTGGAGCCGGTGACGAGAGCCGCAACCTTCTGCTCTTCCTTGACCTTCCAGTTGATGTATTCCTCGATATCGGGATGATCGATGTCGACGACCACCATCTTGGCGGCGCGGCGCGTCGTGCCGCCCGACTTGATGGCACCGGCGGCGCGGTCGCCGATCTTCAGGAAGCTCATCAGGCCGGAAGAGCGGCCGCCGCCGGAAAGCTTCTCGCCTTCGCCGCGCAGCATGGAGAAGTTGGAGCCGGTGCCGGAGCCGTATTTGAAGAGGCGGGCTTCACGCACCCAGAGGTCCATGATGCCGCCTTCGTTGACGAGATCGTCCTCGACCGACTGGATGAAGCAGGCATGCGGCTGCGGATGTTCGTAGGCCGACTTCGACTTGGTCAGTTTCCCGGTGAAGGGATCGACGTAGAAATGGCCCTGGCCGGGGCCGTCGATGCCATAGGCCCAGTGCAGGCCGGTGTTGAACCACTGCGGCGAGTTCGGGGCGACGCGCTGGGTGGCGAGCATATAGGCAAGCTCGTCCTTGAAGGCGGCCGCATCTTCTTCCGAAGAGAAATAGCCGCCCTTCCAGCCCCAATAGGTCCAGGTGCCGGCGAGACGGTCGAAGACTTGGCGCGCATCGACTTCAGAACCGGTCTGCTCCTCCTTGGGAAGGGTCTTCAGCGCGGCCTCGTCGGGAATGGAACGCCACAGGAAGGAGGGAACGTCGTTTTCCTCGACCTTCTTCAGACGGGTGGGAACACCGGCCTTGCGGAAATATTTCTGTGCCAGAACGTCGGTCGCGACCTGCGAGAACTGCGCGGGAACGTCGATATTCTCAAGGCGAAAAACGATCGACCCATCAGGGTTCTTGATCTCGCTCGTCGCCTTGCGGAATTCGATATCCGCATAGGCGCCTTGGCCGGCCTTCGTGAAACGACGTTCGATGCGCATAGTCTTGACCTCGCGTTGGCGCCCGTCCCCAGGGCGCAAATTTCCTATCCGGCGGCACATTGTCCTCGTGCAGCCAGTCTCGTTTCCGTATTGTGACAGGGGTGTCATCCGGAGATGTCCTTCCTGTATCTTGTGGTGATGGTGGCTGCAAACACTAAATATAGTATTAACAGCTTATTATCGCCAGCCCCGATGTCACTTTTTTTGGAGGCAGAAAACCGCGCAGAAATCCCCTCGGGCCTGGGCCGGTTCCGGCACAACAGCCTGATTCTGCGTCTTGTTTTTCAAAGGGAACCGGGCTCGTGACCTCCGGTCCTGTCGCCGCCGCAACATCTGGAACAGTAAAGTTGGAAACCGCTGATTCCGTCAAGGGCTGGTTTTTAATTGAATGGTAACCACAACATCTTGTGGATGTGCCTGTGGAGATTGGGGAAAGCCGGGGAGCGCTGAAAATACAATGACTTGCGAGCGCTCTCGGCTAAGGAAAATGCCGCAGCGGCAAAAAACTATCCTGCGGCAAATCTTGTGATGGCATTTCGGGCACAAATGCGCATGCCGATTCGCTGAGGAAACGAGCGCTCTCAAAGTGCGCCGAAGAGCGGCGCACTCCGGTTGCGGCGATCAGCGCGCGCCCTTGGCGATCGGTTCCTGGTAGGTGAAGCCCATGTCCCAGGGGAAGTAGATCCAGGTATCCTGGCTCACCTCGGTGATGAAGGTGTCAACAGTCGGCACGCCCTTGGGTTTGGCGTAGACGCAGGCAAAATGCGCCTTCGGCAGCATCGTGCGCACCTGCGCGGCCGTCTTGCCGGTATCCGTCAGGTCGTCGATGACCAGCACGCCTTCGCCGCCGTTTTCGGCAAGTTCGGGCGCAATTCCCTTGAGCAGCACCATGTCGCCCTGGTT
Organism: Rhizobium sp. MHM7A; assembly: GCF_005862215.1. Lineage (NCBI taxonomy): Bacteria > Pseudomonadati > Pseudomonadota > Alphaproteobacteria > Hyphomicrobiales > Rhizobiaceae > Rhizobium > Rhizobium sp. MHM7A. The sequence goes on along the minus strand of NZ_VCHT01000021.1, from coordinate 44,154 downwards.
CACATAGTCATGATAGGAGGCGATGCAGACGGTCTCGATCAGCCGAATGTTCAGTTCACGGGAGATGATCGCGGCCGGCACCAGGCCGCCGCGGGTGATGCAGACGATCGCCTTGAAGGTCTGATCGAGGCCGGCAAGCCGCCAGGCAAGGGCGCGCGCATCGCGGTGGAACTGATCCCAGGAAACGGGAAACGCTTTATCGGGAAGGGACATCGGGCTGCTCCGCGGCATTGATAGAGACGACACGCCGTTTACCGGCGACCAGACGGCTTGGAGCGGCAAAATGCAAATCGCGCAGCCGGAACTGCGCGAGATCGCAAGCTGCTGCTGCGCGAGCGTGGCCGGCGCTCGAAGCGTGCATCGGTCGCTGCAATTAGCGGAATTTGCCGGTAAAACGCAAGAGCAGCCGCTCACCGCGACAACAGGGTCAGTGCCGTCATCGATTGCAGCAGGCTCTTCGTCGTGCCACCGAAGATCGTCTGCCAGAGCCAGGAATGGGTGTAAGCACCCATTACAAGAAGATCGATGCTGCTGTCCGAAAGCCGGTTTTCGATGACATGCGAGGCGTTCCTGTCCACGCTGTGGCCGGTCGCAAGAGTCGTCTCCACACCATGGCGGGCAAGTGTGGCGGCGATCTCGGCGCCTGATGTGAGCGGCGACTGCAAGGCCGTCTCGGCCGGGTCGACCGAAAAGATCTCCACCTCCTCGGCCGCCTTCAGGATCGGCAGCGCATCGAAGGTCGCGCGCGCCGCCTCCTTCGAGCCGTTCCAAGCGATCAGCACGCGCTTGATCGGCTTCGGCTGGCGGATGACATAAGGGATCATCAGCACCGGCCGCCCGGTTTCGAAGAGGAAGTTGTCGACGTCGACATGGCTGTCGGACGGTTTGGCCGGGTCGGCCTGCGATGCGATCAAAAGATCGGCGCTGCGGGCGCTTTCGATCAGCGGTGCGGAGCCATAGCCGGTGGAGGTGGCAAAGCTGCGCCATTCCGAGGAGGCGCCGGTCGCCTGCGCTTTCGCCTGAAAAATGCGCTCGATGGCGACGGTTTCGCCGTGCGCCATATCCTGCAGCGCCTGCACGGCGACCGGATCGGGAATTTCCATCGGCGCCACCAGCGGCACGGCCGATATGATTTCGGCATGCAGGCCGATCACGTGAGCACCGCATTCTGCGGCAATGGCAAAGGCGAAATCGGCAACGGCGGCGCTATTGTCTGCTGTATCGAGAATGGCGAGAATGGTTTTGTAAGACATATCAATTCTCCTTGCGCTGAAATGGCGTGCGCGAGGGAAGGGAATGCACCGGACCGTTCTCCCGTTCCTTGACGGGGATCAAGATCGGCCCCTTAAGCCTCGGCGGAATGGTTTTCCGTAATGTCCTTCTTTCGGCGGATGGCGTCGATCATCGCATGCACTTCGGCGCCGGCAGCATCGATCGCCGCCTGCGCGCGGCCGCGCACGACAATCTCGGTCGAGAATTTCTGGCCGATATAACGCGGATAGGAACCGATGCTGGTCTCCGGATGCGCTTTCTGGATCGCGGCAAGAGGCGTGCCGATATCACCTTCGCCATAAGGGCAGGCGATTGCGAGCGAGAGAACCGGCGTGCCTGTCCGAAGTGTCGGGAGCACTTTGTCGATCATCGCCTGGAAGACCTGCGGCACGCCGGCCATGACATAGACATTGCCGATGATGAAGCCAGGCGCCGTCGACACCGGATTGGGGATGTGGACGGCTCCCCGCGGCATGCGTGCCATGCGCTGGCGCGCCTCGGTGAACTCCATCTCGCGGCGTCGGTACATATCGGCAAGCAGCATCATCGCCGCTTCGTCGTATTCGCAGGGCAGGTCGAAAGCCTTTGAGATCGCATCGGCGGTGATGTCGTCATGCGTCGGCCCGATACCGCCCGAGGTGAAGACATAATCATAACGGGCGCGAAGCGCATTCAGCGCCTCGACGATCGCCTCCTCGTCGTCAGCGACGATGCGCACTTCCTTGAGGTCGATGCCGGACAGGGTGAGCAGATCGGCGAGGTGGCCGATATTTTTGTCCTTGGTGCGGCCGGAAAGAAGTTCGTCGCCGATGGCGAGCATGGCGGCGGTGACGACGGTGTCATGGCTCATGGGATGTTCCGTGATGTGAGGCTGGTCAATAGGTAGCGCCCTTAGGCCGCTTTGCAAACACTCGAGCACGATGCCGGAAGTGTAAGCTGTTGTCGGACGATAGCACGCCTTCAGAAAGGGCCGATGCGTCACTTTCGCCGAATTGGAACCGCAGGCGAATTTTCGTCTACGGGCGTCAAACACTGAAATCTGGCGCGCAAGGCTGCCTTCGGCCGTGGGCGCTGGTAGAAATCCGCCGGCCAGGATTTCACTCGCAGATGAAGGCGAGCGTTGCCGAAAGTCGTTTTCTCGCCGAAATGCCTGCTCGTTCATCCCGTGGCGCTGCCGGCAGAGCGGAATCATTTTTACGCCCCGCGGCTCTTCCCATCGCCCATGACGCAAGATATTGAAAACGCCGCAAGCGGGCGTGGCGAAACTGGTAGACGCAAGGGACTTAAAATCCCTCGGCCTTAGGCTATACGGGTTCGATCCCCGTCGCCCGCACCATGATCCCGTTTTGATGTATATTGCGCGCAAAAAGCGCGTTACTGCTTGACAATGACGTTTTCGGTGCAAGGATTGCGCCGCGGCGGTAGTGTAAGTGTTGTCTTGTGGGAGTAAGACGATGGTTTACGATTGGAGCGGGACCAGGGTTCGGCGCGTCCGGATCCTCAAGACTAGCGTCGCACTTGTTCTTGCAACCGGTGCGGCTGCGATACCGTTGTTTTTCTGGGCGATGGATTTGCCGGGTTTCTGATCCGCAATAATCAGCGTTCTGCCAGCGGCAGGCTGTTTGGAGCTTTGCTCTCGCGCCACTTGTTGATCACCCAGCCGGCGAGCAGTCCGAGGGCGGCGCCCAATGCTTTGAAGCCGGCGTCATGCAGCCGCGGATGACGAGTCGGAGTGAGGTACTGCAGGTATTCGATGGCGACCGCCCCGATGATCAGCAGCACGGCCACCAGTTTCCACTGCTTCGGATAGGCGAGCGCGAAGGCGAGGCCGAGCAGAACATAGGCGCCGCCGCGGTCCGTGTCGACCGTCGTGACCGTATCCGGTCTGAGGCCGATCGGCGAAACCGTGACAAAGAGGATCAAGGCGAGCAGCAGCCAGGCGAGCGGTCTTGCGAGTTTTAAGATCATCATCGCTCCATATAAGCGGCAGGCCATTTCATTGACAGTTAAAATCAGTTCATCTGCCGCCGATTTTACGATTGGCTTAAGAAAGGCTTCCCACGGCGGAGGTGGCATCAGGGACTGAGCGGCCGTCAGTGAACCGGAAATGGCCGGAGCGGCCTTTCCTCCGGCCGCCGGCTTGTGCCATAGCGGCGGTGACCAATCATGAGAATGGACAATGCCCGTGACGAGACTTGAAGTCGAAAGCGCCGAAGAGGCAATGCGCAGCCTCTTTCCGGCAACGCCGCTGCAGCTCAATGACCATCTCTCGGCCCGCTACGGCGCCGACATCTGGCTGAAGCGCGAGGATCTGTCGCCGGTGCGCTCCTACAAGATCCGCGGCGCCTTCAATTTCTTTCGAAAGGCAATCGGGCAGGGGGCGGCCGGCAAGACCTTCGTCTGCGCCTCGGCGGGCAACCACGCCCAGGGCTTTGCCTATGTCTGCCGTCACTTCAGCGTACCGGGCGTCGTCTTCATGCCGGTGACGACGCCGCAGCAGAAAATCGACAAGACCCGCATGTTCGGCGCCGGATTCATCACCATCCGGCTGTTCGGCGACTTTTTCGACCAGTGCTATCAGGCGGCGCGCGAGCATGTCGAGGCGGTCGGCGGCGTCATGGTGCCGCCTTTCGACCATGCGGATATCATCGAGGGACAGGCGACCGTTGCCGCCGAGATCATGCAGCAGCTGCCGGAGGGAACGGTGCCCGACATGGTCGTTCTGCCGGTCGGCGGCGGCGGGCTGGCCGCCGGCATCACAGGTTATCTAGACGGCACCGTATCGAACTCGGCTTTCGTCTTCGCCGAGCCGGCCGGCGCGCCGAGTCTGAGACGCAGCATTGAGGCCGGCAGGGTGACGACGCTTGCCAAGGTCGACAATTTCGTCGATGGCGCAGCTGTGGCCCGTATCGGCGATCTGAATTTTGCAGCCCTTCGCGATTTTCCGGCCGAGCAGGTGCACCTGATGCCGGAAAACGCCATCTGCGTCACTATCCAGGAAATGTTGAATGTCGAGGGCGTCGTGCTGGAGCCGGCCGGTGCCCTGTCGCTGACGGCGATCGCCGCGATGGACCGCCAGGCGATCCGCGGCAAGACCATTGTCGCCGTCGTCTCCGGCGGCAATTTCGATTTCGAGCGCTTGCCTGACGTAAAGGAAAGAGCAATGCGTTACGCAGGGCTGAAGAAATACTTCATCCTGCGGCTTGCCCAGCGCCCCGGGGCGCTCAGGGATTTCCTCAATCTGCTCGGCCCCGACGACGATATCGCCCGCTTCGAATATTTAAAAAAATCGGCGCGCAACTTCGGCTCGATCCTTATTGGCATCGAAACCAAGGCGCCTGAGAATTTTGCCCGGTTGATTGCAAATTTCGAAGCTTCCGGCATGGGTTACGAGGATATCACGGAAAACGAGATCCTTGCCAACCTGATCATTTGACTTGGCGATCGCAAGGCCTCCGTGCTAGAGACGCGTCATGGCTTCATTCATTTCAAATCTCTTTTCAATGTTCTCCGGCGGGTCCAAACCGGCTTCGCAGGCGGCGGGGCCTTCTGGCGAGCCGCAGCTCTACGGCGATTGCACGATCTATGCGGAGCCGCGTAAGGAAGGCAGCCAATATCGCCTGGCCGGCCGCATCGAAAAGAAGGTGGGCCACGAGGTGCTGGTGCGCAATTTCATCCGCGCAGATCTCTTCTCATCCTCCGACGATGCGATTGAGTGCACCGTGCGCAAGGCTCAGCAGATCATCGATCAGCATGGGCCGTCGCTCTTCGGTGACGGCGAGAAGACCCGTCAGGTCTGAAACTGAAAGCCAGTCAGAGCGACCTCCGACGTCGGCGGGAATCGCCTTGCATTCAAACCTATGATCCCGCTCCACTGATCTTGCACACGCAATCTTAAAGGATTGCGGCCAAAGCTGTCGCCTGCAGGATTTGCAGGGCTGCCTTCGTGCTTCAGTTTTTCAGACGATCGATCAAAGGATCCGCTGTGGTGATCGCAGCGCCCGCCCGGCCGCGAAGGCGTCTTACGGACGCCGCGGTGCCGTGATGGAGACAATCAACCTCGCGCTCTTCGTCGTCGAAGCCATCGCCTATTTCGTGCTGATGGTGACGCTTCTGCATTTCCGCCATCGGCTCGGCCTGGGAGTTTTTCTGACGGCACTCGGCGTCATGCATTTCATGGAAACCTATCTGGCGGCGGTCTTCTACGTCTCACTGCCGTTCGGCGACGTGTCGCCTGGCTCTTCCGTCTTCTTCTCCGGCAAGCTGATGATGATCCTGATGCTCTATCTGCAGGAGGATGCAGCGACGGTGCGCCAGCCGATCTATGGCCTGTTCCTCGGCAACCTGCTCACCGTCGGCATCGCCTGGATTCTGCAGCTACATCAGCCGTTGCAGATATCGCCCGGCCATACACCTGATGTCGATTTCCTCAAGGAGATAGGTTGGCTGATGGTCTGGGGCACGGCGCTGCTCTATGTCGATTCGCTCGGCATTATCCTGCTTTACGAGAAGCTCGGTGATTTCTTCCGCCGGCGCACTGTCCTGCGTTTCATGATCTCGGGTTTCTTAATGCTGACCTTCGACCAGGTCGGCTTTTTCGCGGCGCTGCATTACTTCCTGGACGTGCCGATCGCCGTATTCTGGGGTGGCTGGAAGGCGAAGATGCTCGCCGTCTGCCTGTATGCAGGACTGTTCGCCATCTACGAATATCATATCCGGCGCGTCGGCGCGGACGCCTCGGCGCGCTCCATCAGTGATGTCTTCGGCGATCTGACGTTCCGCGAGCGCTACAACGACCTTCTGGAGCGCACGGGCCGTGACATGCTCACCGGTGTCTACGATCGCACGCGCATGGAGCTGGAAGCGCCGCTGATGTTGCGTGAGGCATTGAGGCAGGGGCTGTTCGCCACCATCCTTATTATCGACGCCGATCACTTCAAGGATGTCAATGACGGTTATGGCCATCTGCAGGGCGACGAAGTGTTAAGGGCGATCGCCGCCCGGCTCGGCACGACGCTGCGATCCAGCGACCGTATCTTCCGCTTCGGCGGAGAGGAATTCGTGGCCGTCTGCCCCGGCACAAGTCATGAAGAAGGGCTGAGGCTTGGCGAGCGCCTGCGCTGGACGATCGAGACCAGCGTCAAGACGCCGGACGAGAAGCCGGTGACGGTCAGCATCGGTGTTGCGACGGCCGACGAGGACGGCCTCAGTTTCACGACGGTGCTCGCGGCGGCTGACGGCAGGCTTTACGCGGCAAAAAAGAGCGGCCGCAACTGCGTCGTCGGCCGCTCCGGCATTATGAAACCCGCTTAGCCCCGGCTGGCTCAGGCGGCGCGGAAGATCTTGGCGCCTGACGGCGCGCTCGTCATGCCGCCATCGACGGTGATCTCGATGCCGGTGACGTTGGCGGAATCATCGGAGGCTAGATAAAGCGCTGCCTTGGCGATTTCTTCGGCTTCGCTCATGCGGCCGAGTGGGCTCATGCCGCCGAGGCGGGCTTCGAGCGCCGACATCGCATCTTGGGTCGACGCCATCGGCGACCAGATCGGCGTCTTCGTGCCGCCTGGCGTCACCTGGTTGACACGGATGCCGCGCGGCGCGAGTTCCGAAGCCATGTTGCGGGTCATGGCGCGCACCGCCGCCTTGGAGGCCGCATAGGCCGACCAGCCGGGAGCGCCGAGCACGGCATGGACCGAACCGTTGAGGATGACCGAGCCACCGTCGACAAGATGTGGCAGGGCCGCTTGGACCGTGAAGAAAACCGCGGTCAGGTTGGTGCTGATGATCCCGTTGAACTGCTCCGCCGACGTGTCACCAAGCGGTGTTGCGCCGCCGATGCCGGCATTGGCGAAGACGACGTCGAACTTGCCGACCTTTGCGGCGGCTTCGGCAAAAGCCCTTTCGGTGGCGGCCGCATCGGTGACATCGAGCTTCAGCGCAAACACGCCCGGCCCAAGCGCCCTTTCGGCGGCGGCGAGCGTTTCCGGGTTGCGGCCGGTGATCACCACCCTGGCGCCTTCGTCGATGAATACTCTGGCGGTCGCAAGACCGATACCGCTGTTGCCGCCGGTGATCAGGGCAACCTTGTTTCGTAAACGCATGATCCATGCTCCTCTTGGAACTGACAACGATCTGGATTATGATCGTTATCTATGAGGATTATGATCGTAATCCTAATAAGTCAAGCGGTAGGAATATTCCGATGGGGCGTTCGCAGCTGGAGAAACAGAAGACGCACGAGAGGATTGTCGAGATCGCGTCGAAGCGGCTGCGCGAGGAAGGGCTCGAAGGCGTCGGCGTCGCCGATCTGATGAAGGAGGCCGGACTGACCGTCGGCGGCTTCTACAAGCATTTCGCCTCGCGCGAGGATCTCGTCGCCGAGGCGATAGAATTCGCTTTCGATTCATGGGGACGCGGGCTGGAGGCCGAGGGCGTGGACCCGGCGACGATGACGGCCGCTGACATCGGCGAACGTTATGTCAGCGCCTATCATCGCGACAATCCCGCCACGGGCTGCCCCTTTGCCGCACTGACCTCCGACATATCGCGCAGCGGCGAGAAGGCGCGGGGGATCGCGACGGAGCGGCTGAGACGCAGCTTCGAAGCTCTGGCGAGCAAAGCCGCCGGAGTGGACGAAAGGGAAAGGCGGCGCAAGGCGATCATGGCTTTTGCGATGATGGCTGGCGGCGTCGGCCTCGCCAGGATTTCTTCCGACGAAGACCTGTCAGCCGAAATCCTGGAGACGATTCGGAATTTTGTTGCCGATATCGACAAATGACAAACGGCCGGCGGATGCCGGCCGTTCGAAAGAAGTGGTTGACAGCCGATCAGGCGGCCAGCGCGATTTCCTGGACGCGCGACTTTGCGGCGTCGATGGCCTTTTCGGCGGCTTCCGGACCGAAGGCGAGACCCTCGACATAGATGGTTTCGATATCGGTGATGCCGAGGAAGCCAAGAACCGACTTCAGGTACGGAACGGCATGGTTCAGGGGGGCAGCCGGCCCCTGCGAATAGACGCCACCGGATGCGAGCACGACATACAGCTTCTTGCCGGTTACGAGGCCGACGGGGCCGCTTTCCGTGTACTTGAACGTCACGCCGGCGCGGGCGACGTTGTCAATCCAGGTCTTCAGCGACGAGTAGATGTTGAAGTTGATCAGGCCGGTGCTGATGACGATCGTGTCGGCGGCGAAGAGTTCGGCGACGAGTTCGTCCGAGGTTTTGATGGCTGCGTTTTCTTCGGCGGTACGGGCTTCCGCCGGCTTGCGGATCGCGCCGGTGAAGAGGTCATCGATGTGCGGCAGCGGATTGGCGGCAAGATCGCGCCGGACGACGACGCTGCCCGGCTTCTGGCTCTTCAGCTTCTCGGCAAGATCGACGGCGATCGACGTCGAGAGCGATTCGGCACGCGGGCTGGATGTCAGAAGAAGAATGGACGACATGGATCATTTCCTTTCGAATTGAACTGAACGGCTGTTGCTGGGAGGGAGAGCCGCGGTGTCGAACAGGAAAATAAGTCTGGCATGCTATCGAAAAAACGGAGATAATGTCGATCGAAACTATCGATGGAATGGATGGAAGATGCTCCCGAACCCGACCCTGGATCAATTGCAGGTGTTTTTGACGGTTGCCGAAACGGGCAGCTTTTCGGCCGCTTCGCGGGCATTGAACAGGGCTCAGTCGGTTATCAGCTATACGATTGCCAATCTGGAGGCGCAGCTCGAAGTGCCGCTTTTCGAGCGTTCCGGCGCGCGCCAGCCGAAGCTGACCGAGGCGGGAAAGGCGATGCTCGAGGATGCGCGGCGCATCCTGGGCGACCTGCAGGTCATGCGCGCGCGGGTCAAGAGCCTGAGGGAAGGGCTCGAGGCGGAGGTTTCCGTTGCCATCAGCGTCATGGTGCCCTCGCAGGCCGTGGTGGACGTGCTGCACGAATTCCGTGAGATGTTTCCGACCGTTTCCCTGAACCTCAATGTCGGCGAGCTTGGAATGGTTATGGATCTCGTGCTGAGCGGCAAGGCGACGATCGGCATCGGCGGTGCGGTCCTCAAGCAGGACGATTCGATAATCACCGAGCGGATCGGCCATTCCTTCATGCTGCCCGTTGCCGCGCCCGACCACCCGCTTGCCCAAATCAGACGGCCATTGACACTCGGCGACGTGCGCGAGGAAGTGCAGCTCGTCGTCACAGACGCCTCAGGCCGCACGAAGGGACGGGATTTCAACGTCCTGTCCTACAAGACGTGGCGCGTCAGCGATATTGCGACGAAGCACCAGCTTATCAAAGCCGGTCTTGGCTGGGGCGGTCTTCCGGCTCCCATAATGCATGACGATCTGCGTAGCGGCGCGCTCGTCCATCTCGATCTCGATGCCTATGAACAGGGCGAGTACGCCATCTATTCGATGCGCCAGCTCGCCAACCCGCCCGGACCGGCCGCCACCTGGATGATCGACGCGTTCCGCACACGACTATCCCACTGCCCGAACCAGGCCGATTTTCATGCCGAAATGGCGGAACTACGCGACACAGTTCCGCCGCTCGCGGCCGAATGACGAAGGCGCGGAGCCCACGCCTTCGCTCGGATCTGACTGCTTAGAGAACGAGCCTGAATTTCGAGAAGCCCTCGGCGCCTTCGCCGGCCTCCTCGATCTTGACGCTCTTGACCGCGGCGAGGAACTGCTTTGCCTTCGGGCCGCTGTCGAAGGTGACGGTCGTGCCCGGCAGCGGCTTGAAGGTCCAGTTCGCATCCGCCGACGGATTGATCGTGCCCTGCTCGTGGACGTAGCGGACGATGACGTCGCGGTTGGTATCAGGCGCCTGGAAGATCACCTTGTCCGCAGCAATCTCCGGGAAGTTGCCGCCACCGCCGGCGCGGTAATTGTTGGTGACGACGACGAACTTCTGAGCCGGATCGATCGGCATGCCATCAAAGGCGAGGTTCTGGATCCGATTGGAGTCCGGATTGATCGTCTTGCCCGAGGAATCATATTTCGGCGGCTGTGATAGATCGACCTGATAGGTCACCCCGTCGATTACGTCGAAATTGTAAGAAGGAAAGTCGGTATTGAGCAGCGGCGCGTCCTGCGATCCGGCTGCGATGTGATTGAACATGCCGGCAGACATTTCGAGCCAGTTCTTCACCTGCGCGCCTGTGATGGCGACAGCCTGAACCGTGTTCGGATAGAGGTAGAGGTCGGCGACATTCTTGATGGCGATATCGCCGGCCGGAACGTCGGTGTAATATTCGGCGCCGCCGCGTCCGCCGGCCTTGAAGGGAGCCGCGGCCGAAAGCACCGGCAGATCCTTGAATTGCGTATCGGCGAGCATCTGCTTGATGTACCAGGTCTGGGCCTGGCTGACGACCTGCACGGAAGGATCGTCGGCGACGAGAGCGAAATAGGAATAGAGCGGCGCGGAGGTCTTGCCGACGGGCGTGCGGACATAGGCGAGCGTCGCCTCATGTTCCGCCTTTGCGGCCTCGACCACCTCTTTCTTGTCGGCGTAATCGGCGATCACTTTCTTCTTGTCGTCGCGATGATAGATCGGCCGTGCTTCCGATGTGAAGTCGACGATCTTCCAGCTGTTGCCGTCCTTTTCCAAGAGCAGGTCGATAAGGCCGAGATGCGAGCCCCAGAAGCCTGCCATCACGGCGGGCTTGCCATGCAGCATGCCTTTGACCGGGTCGGCGTTGGCTATGCCGTCCCAGCTCTTCGGTCCGGGGAAGACGAGATGTTGGTGACCGGTGAAGATCGCGTCGATCCCTTCGACGGCGGCCAGGTGCAGCGAGGCGTTTTCCATTTTTTCGGCGGGCGCGCTGCCATCGATGCCGGAATGCGAGAGGGCGATGACGATATCGGCGCCGGCTTCTTTCATCGCGGGGACCCAGGCCCTGGCGGCCTCGACGATATCACGCGTCTGTGCCTTGCCTTCGAGATTCTTGATGTCCCAGAGCATGATCTGCGGCGGCACGAAACCGATGAAGCCGATCTTGACGGGGCTTTCCTTGCCGGCGCCGTCCTTGATCTGCTTTTCCACAATGACGTAAGGCTTGAAGAAGAGGCCGTCCTTCTTCGGGTCCGAAGCAAGCTGGCCTTTGGTGAGATTGGCACAGACGAAGGGGAAATTGGCGCCTGCCAGGACCTTGAACATGAAGTCGAGGCCGTAGTTGAACTCGTGATTCCCGAGCGTGCCGACGGTATAGCCAAGCGTGTTCATCGCCTTGATCACGGGATGGACGTCGCCGTCCTTCATGCCGTGTTGGTAGGCCATATAGTCACCCATTGGATTGCCCTGCAGCACATCACCGTTGTCGATCAGCAGCGAGTTGGCGGCTTCCGCACGGATGTTGTCGATGATCGTCCCGGTACGCGAAAGGCCCATCGTGTCGTTCGGCTTGTCGGCGTAATAGTCGTAAGGGAAGACATTGACGTGAATATCAGTCGTTTCCATCAGCCGAAGATGCGCCTGATTGGCGCTGGCACGCGCGCTGAAAGGATGCAGCAGCACAAGGGCGGAGGTCGCGGCAAGGCCGCCAAGCAGTGAACGACGGCTCATCAGGCCGACATCGAAAATGGAAGACATGGAAAAGCTCTCCTTGAAAGATCGTGCATCGTCCGGCCCCCCAGCATTAGGACGATTTGGCGAGGAGTACACTGCGAAAATGACAGGATGGCTAAACGGCCCGGCACAAAGCGGACATGGCCTCGGAAGGCGAGGTGGATGCAACTCGCTCGCCTGAGATCCGTCGCGGGAGTCGCGGGACTGGGCGCTATCCGCTTTACTCCAGGCGCCGTCGCGCCCGCTGATCACCAAGGCGCAGCCGCCTGTGGCGATCGAGGTTCGCTGTGGAAGCGCGCTGCCGCGACTGCTCCGAAAGACGGGGGCCGCCTTAGCGTTTCGCCGGCAAGGCCGCCCGCTGCGGCAAGCGTTCGCCGCTGGGTCTGGAGGTGGCCAATTGCCGTACCGCCAGGACCGGCCGTATTTCCTTATGGAAAAAGCGGAAATAGGAGGAGATCTGCGCTCGCGCATTCGAGTTCACATCGAATTGGATGCCGATGCGGCCATTGTGTTTCCAACGGATGATACCTTCAAGCAGCCCGAGATTTTCGGCTTCGATACGCACCTTGCTGCCGGAAGCCGCCTGCAAAGGCTCCTTCGTCTCCAAGGCGGCGCCGGTCGCGGACAGATTGAGAATGCGGACATCCACCTCACTGTTCAAATACTTGACGCTGCCGAAGACGCGGCAGTTCTTGCGGTCGGTCTTTCGTGCCGTGATTTTCAGGTTGCGGCTCATATGTTCTCCCTTGGATACGGTGAGGGAGCATAGCGGTGGAAAATTGAAATGGTTTTAGTGGCGTGGCTAAAATTGCAGTGAAAGCGCCAATTGGCTTTAATCCGTGTCGGTGAGATGCGTGCAGCAGAACCCACGTCGCAGGAGCGGCTAACCGGCGTCGCCTAAGTCCGACGCGGTGCCGCAGGCTTTGGAAGCCATGCGTCCCACGACATGCTCGCGCCACACCGTAAAGATGCCGGCGGCGACGACGATCGCCGAGCCGACGATCGTGTTGAGACTGAGCGTTTCGCCATAGATAGTCACCCCGATGATCGAAGCGTAGACGAGGGACAGATAGGTCAGCGGCTGGACAGCGGCGGCATCGAGACTGTCGTAGGCGCGGATCAGGAAATAGTGGCTGGAAATGCTGGTCATGCAGACGAGCGCCATCCAGCCCCAGTCGCCTGACGACATCCAGCTCCAGTAGAACGGCCCGATAAGCGTCATCGCGACGGCGCCGACGACGCCGGTATAGAAGAAGCTGGTCATCGAAGGATCGTCTCGGCTCACGAGTCGCGTAGCGATGACGTAGAAGGCGAAATTGAAGCAGGAAAGGACAGCGAGAAGCAACTTCACATCGAAGAAATCACCTTCCGGCTTCAGGATCAGCAGCACCCCGAAAAGCCCGGCGCCTATTGCCGCCCACCGCCGCCAACCGACCCGCTCGCCGAGGATCGGCATTGCCAGCAGTGCGATCAGGATCGGCGTCGCGGAAAAGATCGCCTGTGAACGGGCAAGGCCGATCACAGCAAAACAGGTGATGGCCAGAACCACCTGGACTGCAAGCAGCACGCCGCGCGCCACCTGCAGGGCGGGGCGTTTGGTGCGGGCGGTCGCCTTGAGACCGCCGCGCATCTTCGAAGCGAGAATGATTGTGAAAAGACCGAAGGCCCAGTAGCGGATCATCGTCACGAAGATCGGCGGATAGGTCGATGCCAGGTGTTTGGAGATGGCGTCCTGCAGCGAAAAGATGGTGAGCGCCAACAGGGCGAAAATATAGCCGTGGGTCTTCGATTTCATCACATGCCAATAAGCGGGAGACGCCCGCGCGCAGCGAAAGTCTGGTCAGGCATTCGGAAAATAAGCAAGGCCTCAAAGCCCCACATTCGGCCTGTCGATGATTTCTCTGAGCGCGAAGCTCGAATTGATCTTGACCACATGGGGAAGGGCCGACAGCCAATCGCGATGGATACGCTCGTAGTCTTCGAGGTCACGGGCGGCGACCCTGAGGATGTAGTCATATTCGCCCGACATCAGGTAACAGACGAGCACATTCGGGCAGAGCTTCACAGCCGACTCGAACTCCGCCAGCGTCTTGGCGAACTGGCCCGAAAGGGAAATATGCACGATGGCGATCATCTTAAAGTCGAGCGCCTTGTGCGAAAGCCGAGCATGGTAGCCGTCGATAACGCCGCTTCTTTCAAGAATATCGAGCCGCCGGGAACAGGCCGAAGGGGAAAGCCCGATCCTTTCAGCGAGGTCGGCATTGGTGATACGGGCGTTGGCCTGCAAAACCTTCAGAATCGCAAGATCAATAGTATCGAGATCGGCCATTCGAAGAACCTTCGAAAACAATATGTGAAGGTGCAATAATCACCGAAAAACCGCGTCTGCGCAAACCGTCTTTGCAAGGACATTTCGCAACCTTGATGGTTGGATTCAGTTGCAGAGGAGATCCGCGATCGCGGAGACAAAGTGAGAGGAACCCGAAATGCGTGTCGGTTGCCCGAAGGAAATCAAGAATCATGAATATCGCGTCGGCCTGACGCCTGCTTCGGTGCGCGAATATGTGGCCCACGGCCACGAGGTCTGGGTCGAGACCAAGGCGGGCGCCGGCATCGGTGCCGATGATGCCGCCTATGCCGCGGCTGGCGCGAAGATTGCCGGCTCCGCCAAGGATATCTTCGAAAAGTGCGACATGATCGTGAAAGTGAAGGAGCCGCAGCCCGCCGAATGGGCGCAGCTTCGCGATGGTCAGCTGCTCTACACCTATCTGCATCTGGCGCCCGATCCCGACCAGACCAAGGGTCTTCTCGCCTCCGGCGTCACCGCAATCGCTTATGAGACGGTGACCGACGAGCGCGGTGGTCTGCCGCTGCTGGCGCCGATGTCCGAGGTTGCCGGCCGCCTGTCGATTCAGGCTGGAGCGACTGCCCTGCAGAAGGCCAATGGCGGCCTCGGCGTGCTGCTCGGCGGCGTGCCCGGCGTACTGCCGGCCAAGGTGGCAGTCATCGGCGGCGGCGTGGTCGGCCTGCATGCCGCCAGAATGGCCGCCGGATTGGGCGCCGACGTCAGCATTCTCGACAAGTCCCTGCCGCGCCTGCGTCAACTTGACGACATCTTCGCAGGCCGTGTCCACACCCGTTATTCCAGCATTCAGGCGCTGGAAGAGGAGGTCTTTTCGGCCGATCTCATCATCGGCGCCGTGTTGATTCCGGGTGCTGCCGCTCCGAAGCTCGTCACCCGCGAGATGTTGTCCGGCATGAAGAGGGGCGCCGTGATCGTTGACGTCGCCATCGACCAGGGCGGCTGCTTCGAAACCTCGCATGCGACCACCCATTCGGATCCTACCTATGAGGTCGAGGGGGTCGTGCATTATTGCGTCGCTAATATGCCCGGCGCAGTGCCGGTCACTTCGGCGCATGCGCTGAACAATGCCACGCTGGTCCACGGGCTTGCACTTGCCGACCGCGGCCTTCGCGCCATTGCCGAAGATAAGCACCTGAGAAATGGTCTCAACGTGCACAAGGGCCGCATCACCAACAAGCCCGTCGCGGAAGCGCTCGGCTATGAGGCCTTCGCCCCGGAGAGCGTATTGAATGTAGCGTAAAATACCTCACCCAAGTTCAGGCAAGGGCGCCGGTCTCCTCAAGGATCGGCGCTTTTGCCTTTTCGATCCGGCACTGGAAGCAATTGTTGCGTGCTGAACGTACATGCACATAGGCGATGTCGCCTCGTGCCAGCAGTGTCTCGGCATAGGCCGGGATCCGGTCGAAATCGGTCACCGCACCTGTGCCATAGATGATTCGATCATTGGCACTGTAGCCGCGGACGATGAAATCGGGGCTCATCGTCAGCATCGGCGGCTGGACCTCCTCGGCGGTGTAACGTCGGCAGGGCTGTTTTTTATGCAGGAAGATCGGTCCAGTTTCGGCATAGGGCTGCAATTCTTGGAAAGGCCGATAGGCAAAGACGAGCAACTCCTCGCCCTCGTCGATATTCTTCAAACAATGGCGACAAGGGTTACCGTCACCATCTGAAACCATCGTCTCGGGCAGCCTGTCATAAGCGTCACGTCCGCCGTTCCAGAGATGCTCGGCGTCACTGGTCGGCATGGCGACAAAACGGATGGCGGTCATGACAAATCTCCTTTGTAATTGCCATGAAATGCACCCGCATCCATCTGTAAGCCACCCGTTTCTTGCGAAGCGGGATCATAAAGGAGACGTGCCTTGGCCCAGGTGGACTTGGCGCTGCTGGCGCAGCAAAATGCTCAGATATTGGATGAACTCAGGGCTTTCCGCCGGGAACTGGCGGAACTGAAGGAGCAGTTGGACCGCACGCTCGATTTCGAGCGCCGCAATGATCCACGCCGCCCAAGCAGCCTTACGCAGCGTTAGCTGCTTCCGCTTGCGCGACCGATTTCCACGCTGAAGCCCAGCCACGTCAGCCTTGGGACTGAACAGGTTGCGGCTCTCCTGTGGCTGGCATGGGAGCAGCGGCAAGCGCCTTTGTGATCCAAAGAGCGGTGACGACGACGGGGACCACCGCCCAATAGGAAAAGCGGATACCGAAATATTCGGCAATGAAGCCAAGCAGGGGTGGGCCGGCGAAAAACACGAGGAAGGTTGTCTGCCCAAGCGCTGCGACGTTGACAGGAGCCGGTCGGTCCGTGCGGCGCGCCGCAGCGGAGATGGCAAGCGGATAGACCGACGAGCAGCCGATACCGGTCAGGCCGAAGCCTATGAGCGCTATGAGTGGGTGTGCCGCCGTCGCGACCATCAGAAGCCCTAAGACGACGATTGTGAGAAGGACTATCGCGACCAGGTGCGGATTGAAGCGGTCGATGACTGGATCCATTGCAAGCCGTCCGATCGCGATGCAGAGGGAGAATATCGTCACGCTGAGCCCGCCGATGAAAGGTTCGGCCGCAAAGACGTCACGCATATAGATCGCCGACCAATCCACGCTCGCGCCTTCAGCCAGGAGCGGTGCTGCGCCTATCAGGCAAAGCGGCAACAGCCCCATTGTCGGAAAAGCGATGAGGGGGATTTCTCCGGAGTGCGCGTCCAGCCGTGGGGGTGCGGTTTCGATTTTCGAGAACACGATCGAGCCCGAAATCAGCACGATCAGGAGGATGAGGAAGATGTGCAGCTCGATGGAGATGTCGGCCTGCCGCATGCCGGCGGCGACAAGAGCAGTCATGCAGAAGCCGAGGCTCCACATGCCGTGCGCGCGGCTCATGATGCGATATCCAAGCAGCGCCTCGTGGCGGTCGGTTTCGATATTGGCATTGATCTCGAATGCGCCGGTGAATAGACCGGCGATGAAGAAGAATGGAATGGCCGGGAGAGCTGAAGGCATCCAGGAAATCACCGAGAAAAACAGGGATGCGCCGAACACCGTGACGAAAGCTGTGGTGCGCGCACCGAGCCTCTCGATGATCCTCACCGAAAATGTCAGCCCGCAGAGAACTCCCAATGACATGACAGCGAGCAAAAGCCCGAGCTCGCCCTCGGTGAGGCCGAATTTGCGCTGAAGATCAGGCAGGCGCGAGAGAAAAGCACCCACGGAAAGGGCGACTGCAAACTGGATGAAGAAAATGCGGTGGTGTGGCTTCATCTCGGGACCTGCTCCGATCGGATATGGATTGAAGCCCAACTGATACCGTCATAGCGAGGCTTCCGTTGAGATGGCGGCAGGTTCAGAAACCGGCGGCTTCCGGATTATCTACACCGCTGCTGACAGCTGCTGTCAGCATGAAGCCCACCTTCGGCAGCAACGTCAGCTTTTCCGCGCAATCTCCAGAAGCTCCTTATCACTCAGCGGCCGCACGATGCCGGTGCCGGTCGAGACAGGGGAGAAGCCGTACATCTGATAGAGCTGCAGTGCGCGCGGATGGTCGAGATTATTGGTGGTCGTGGTGACGCGCTTCGGATCGAGCGCCCAGATGGCATAGAGTGCCTGCAGCAGAAACCATTTGCCGATGCCGAGCCCGAGCGCATGTTCGATCAGGCCGAAATGGCTGAGTTCGATCGTATCCTCGTCTTCACAGAAATATTCGTAGAAGCCGGCCGGTGCGCCGTTTACGTAGAGGACGCTGATATTGTTGCGCTTGTCGTTCAGCGTTTCCGCCAGCTGCGCGTCGCTCATGCGCAGCCGGTCGACCCACTGCCAGCGCGCGCCTACCTGCCGGTAAAGATAGCGGTAGAAGGGTAGTGGTATGCCTGGCGCTCGCATGATGGCCGTCTGGATATTGACGGGCACCGGCATGCTCGCCTTCGGCGGCGCCGTCATCTCGAGACGGGTGATATGGGCTTTAAGCGAAGCGGGCGTCTTTCCCATGGCAGTCAGGCTTTGGCCGGCGTCGGCGGACCGGTGACAACAGGCGTATCGTCACGGCTGCCCCATTCGCTCCATGAACCGTCATAAAGCTTGTTGTCTTGATGGCCGAGGGATTCCAAAGCCAGCGTGATAATCGCGGCCGTGATTCCCGAGCCGCAGGAGGTGACGACCGGCTTGGAGAGATCAATGCCTGCCTCTTCGATCGTCTGCCTGAGTTCAGGCAGCGATTTGAACCGACCCTGGTTTGCGAAGACGCCGGACGGCAGGCTTCGGGCGCCGGGCATATGGCCTGGGCGCATGCCGGCACGCGGCTCCGGTTCGGTAGCGGCGAAGCGGCCGGCGCTGCGGGCATCGGCGATCTGCATCGCGCCGCTCGAGACGATGTCGCGCATGGTCTCGAGCGTCACGACGCGGCTCTCGTCGAAGTTCGGAGTGAAGGTCGCCGGAGCAGGATTGGGTGTGGTGGTTTCGAGTGGACGGTCCTCGGCTTTCCAACCGTCTAGACCGCCGTCGAGCACGAAGACATTCTTTGCCCCCATCACCCGGAACAGCCACCAGACGCGCGGCGAGGCAAACAGGCCGATACCGTCATAGACGACGATGCGATCACTCTCGCTGATGCCCAGCCGGCCGACTTCGGCGGCGAAAAAGTCAGGCGAGGGGATTGTGTGTGGCAGTGCCGTCGAGTGGTCGGCGATCTTTTCTTGATCGAAGCGGACGGCACCGGGAATATGGCCCGCCGAATATTCGGCATCGGCGTCGCGCTTCTGCGCCGGCAGATAGAAGGAGGCGTCCAGCACGCGCAGATCCGGCTTGCCGAGCTCGGCCTGCAGCCATTCGGCCGAGACGACGAAACGGCTCTTGCTCTCAGTCATTATGGTCTCCCTTGTCAGGCTTCTTCGCCGGGCGTGCCGAAGCGGATGCGGAAGCGTCGGTTCTCCTTGCCCTTCTTTTCAATCTTGGCGATATGGATCTGGCCGACTTCCTGCGTCTCCGAGACATGTGTGCCGCCACAGGGCTGGCTGTCAATCGAGGAGTTCTCGCCGATGCAGACGAGACTGACCCGGCCGAGCCCCATTGGCGGGCGCACGTTCTTCGATTTGACGATGTCGGGATTGGCCGCCAGCTCGTCGTCGGTGATCCATTGCAAATAGACTGGATGGTTCTGGCCGACCAGCTCCATCAGTTTGGCCGTTACCTCGTCCTTGTCGATTGTCTCGCTCATGTCGAAGTCGACGCGGCTTTCCTCCTCGCCGACGGCGGCGCCGGTGATCGGATAGGAGCAGATGACCGACAGCAGGTGGCAGGCCGTGTGCATGCGCATCAGCCGGTAGCGGCGCGGCCAATCGACATGCAGCACTAGCGTCTCGCCAACCTCCGGCCGCGGCTCGTTTTCGAGCGGCACATGGATGATGACGTCTTTGCCGGCGCCGTGTTTCGTCTGGCCGAGTGCGATCTTGGTGCCGTCGGCACGTTCAAGTTGGCCAGTGTCGCCTGGCTGGCCGCCCGATGTAGCATAAAAGCAGGTCTGGTTGAGCTCGATGCCCCCGTCGTCGTGAACGGCGGTCACGACCGCCTCGCACGTCGAGAGATAGAAGTCGTCGCGATAGAGGGCATTGACGGGCATGAGGTCTCACACGGGCTCGTAGGGAACGTGTATCTCGGACGAAGCAGTCATCCAGGCCGGAACGGGCAGTCCCTTCGACTTGAGGAAATCCGGATTGAAGAGCTTCGACTGATAACGGTTGCCGTAGTCGCAGAGGATTGTCACCACCGTGTGACCGGGTCCGAGATCCCGGGCGAGATTGACCGCACCGGCAATGTTGATCGCTGTCGAGCCGCCGAGGCACAGCCCCTCGTTTTCGACGAGGTCGAAAAGATAGGGAAGAGCTTCGGCATCGGAAATTCGATAGGCGTAATCGGGGGTAAAACCCTCGAGATTGGCGGTGATGCGGCCCTGGCCGATACCTTCAGTAATGGATGATCCCTCGGATTTCAGCGTGCCGTTTTGATAGAACTCATAGAGGGCGGCGCCGTCGGGATCGGCAATCCCGATCTTGACGTCCGGCTTGAAAGTCTTGAGTCCTGCGGCGACACCCGCCAGCGTGCCCCCGGAGCCCACTGAGCAGATAAAGCCGTCGATCTTGCCTCCGGTATCGTTCCAGATTTCCGGCGCGGTCGTTTCGATATGAGCCTGTCGGTTGGCGACGTTATCAAACTGGTTCGCCCAGATCGCCCCATTCGGTTCGGTCTTCGCCATTTGTTCGGCAAGTCGGCCGGATACTTTCACGTAGTTGTTCGGGTTCTTGTAGGGAACGGCCGGCACCTCGACGAGCTCGGCGCCCAGCAGTTTCAGCGCGTCCTTCTTTTCCTGGCTCTGCGTTTCCGGGATGACGATGACGGTGCGGTAGCCGAGCGCCTTGGCGACCAGCGTCAGCCCGATGCCGGTATTGCCGGCCGTGCCTTCGACAATGACGCCGCCAGGTCGAAGCAGCCCCTTTCGCTCCGCGTCGCGGATAATGTAGAGGGCGGCACGGTCCTTGACCGACTGGCCGGGGTTCAGGAACTCCGCCTTGCCGAGAATGGCGCAGCCGGTTGCCGCGGAGGCGCCCTTGAGTTTGATCAGGGGCGTATTGCCGATGGCTTCGAGGACGGAGGGATGGAAGGTCATGGGATCTGCCTCTTTCGAACTCTTACTTTAGGAACGGTCTTTTCCCTTCACAAGGCTGTGTTGGCAAGAAATGCTATTCCACGGCCCTTACGGTCACGATAAAATTTCCCTCTCCTCGCTGGAAATGGCCCGAGAGTGCGATCCTACCGTGCCGTGGTGATCCGAAGATTGACTTTACCCGTACGGATGACGACAAAGCGACAACGCAGCACGGTAGCGGGCTTGGCCGAAACCGACATGGTTCACGAGCAGATCGACACGATCGATGCATTGATGGCGCACTATGTCGCCGGCTCTTTGCCCGAGCCGGCGCGGGTGCTCGTATGCTCGCATCTCGAAATGAAGCCGGGCAATCGCAGCCTGGTGAACGCGCTCGAGCTACTGGCCGGAGAGGCGCTGGAAAACACGCCGGAAGCCGCCATTGCCCACCGCGAGCAGCGGCTTGCGGCAATCTTCTCCTCCAGCTCTCCCGATCTTAGGCCGCAGACGATCGGGAGATCCGAAACTGCGCTGTTTCCCCGGGCGTTGTGGGATCTTGTCGGCTTCGAGCTCCAGGATGTTCCCTGGCGCAGGCGGCTGCCCGGCCTTAAGGAATATTCACTCGACAGGGAGGGCTGCGAGGTCCGTCTGATGTGGATCCGCCCTGGTCGCGCCTTGCCGGCGCACACTCATAAAGGCATGGAGCTGATCCTGGTTCTCGATGGGGCTTTCAACGATGAGCGCGGCCATTTCGGCCCCGGCGACATCTCGATTGCCGACGAGACTGTCGATCACCGGCCTGTTGCTGAAAAGGACAGGCCTTGCATAGCTTTCGCCGTTTCAGATGGACCTGTCCGACTGACCGGATCCTTCCGTCAGATGATCGGCGACCTCATCGGCTGAAAGCAGCCACAATGGTGTGATAGAGCCATAAATCCGGGAGGCGCAAAAACTTCCGGACCTGTTTTCGTGTTGGTCAGGCAGAGCCGGAGGAGCATGTCATGCGTGATTTCATCGCCCGTCCCGAACATGGAATCGTCTGGATCTCGGGCGCGAGCTCGGGTATTGGCCGGGCGCTTGCGCTGAAACTTGCCGGCGAAGGATACAAGGTCGCCGTCACCGCCAGAAGCCACGAAAAGCTGGTCGAGCTGCAGGCCGAAGCCAGGGGCCTTTCCGGCAGCATTATAGTCCTCGACGGTGATGTCAGCGATGCCGAGGACATGGAACATGTCCTTGCCTCCATCGAATATGAGTATGGCACGCTCGCCATGGCAATCCTCAATGCCGGTGTCAACCTGCCGGTCTACGCGGAGGACCTGAACCGCGCCGCTTTCGAAAAAAGCTTTGCCGTCAATCTTTCCGGCGTCGTGAACTGTCTGTTGCCGGCGATCCGCCATATGAAGGCGAAAGGGCAGGGACAGATCGCCATCGTCTCTTCCGTCACCGGTTATGGCGGCCTGCCGACGGGGGCTGCCTATGGCGCAACCAAGGCGGCGTTGATCAACATGGCCGAAAGCCTGAAATTCGATCTCGACAAGATGGGCATTCGCATTCAGCTCATCAGCCCGGGCTTCGTTGACACGCCGACGATGGGGAAGAGCGCCCTTCCGATGCGGGCGGCGCTGATCTCCTCCGAGAAAGCTGCCTGCCAGATTGCCGCCGGGCTGAAATCGCAGGCTTTCGAGATCGCTTTCCCCCGGCGCTTTGCCACAATGCTGAAGCTGGCGCGTCTGCTCCCCTATGGCGCTTATTTTCCATTGATGAACCACCTGACGGGCTGGCGGCAGCGGCCGCCGCTGGATGATCACCATCCGGTGATGCCGCACCCTGCGGAATGATCAACGGCGCGCCTGACATTCGGAAGCCGGAGGCGGCGTTTCGTAGATCGGCTAGCTGCGGACGGATGTGCGCGTTTATCCCCCGTTCGATATAGCCTTGTAGGCGGCCAGTGCTCGGTTTCGGGCACCGGCGTGATCGACGATCGGTTTCGGATAGGTCTCGCCAAGAACAATGCCGGCTTCCTCGAGCACACGCTTCGGCGCCTCGAAGGGCCGGTGGATGTATTTCGCCTCGAGCTCTCGAAGCTCCGGCACATAGGTTCTGACATAGTCCCCTTCGGGATCGAAGGTTTCGCCCTGCAGCACCGGGTTGAAGATGCGAAAGAAAGGCGAGGCATCGGCTCCCGAACCCGCCACCCATTGCCAGCCCGCGGCATTGTTGGCGGGGTCGGCATCGACCAGCGTATCGCGAAACCAAGCTTCGCCGGAACGCCAGTCGATCATCAAGTCCTTGACAAGGAAGGAAGCGACAATCATGCGCACGCGATTGTGCATCCAGCCGTGGCGCCAGAGCTGGCGCATGCCGGCGTCGACGATCGGATAGCCGGTCTTGCCGCGACGCCATGCCTCGAAGTCCTCGCCGCTGTTGTGCCATTCGAACCCGTCAAAACGACCGTTCCAGTTCTCAGATGCCAGTTTGGGAAAGTGGAAAAGCAGGTGATAGGAGAATTCGCGCCAGGCTATCTCCTTGCGGAAATGCACGATATCGGCCCTCGGTACCCGTTCCGCCAGACCGCGAGTCGCATCCCAGATGCGGGCAGGGGAGATCTCGCCGAACGCCAAATGCGGCGACAGCATCGATGTCGCCGGCTTCGCAGGATAGTCGCGGTTTTCCTTATAGCCATTGAGCGCGTCTTCGATGAAGGTGCCGAGTCTCACCTGTGCGCCCTGCTCGCCAGGCATCCAGACATCGGCGAACTCCTTCGCCCAGTCCGGTTTCGCAGGCAGTAGCTTCCAGCTCTCCAGCCTTTCAGAGGTCGGAAGCCGCGATGCCAGCCGCAGCGACGCAGGCGCGTCGAGTGGCGGCCCAGGTTCGCCCGCTCGCTCGAGTGCCCGCCAGAATGGCGCGTAGACGCGGTACGGCGCACCCTTCCCGCTCATCAGCCTGGATGGTTCATGCAGCAGCTGGCCACCGAAGCTTCTCGTCTGGATTTCCTGCTTTTCCAGTTCGTGCTCGATGCGGACGTCGATCGAAAGACCAGATGGGTCGTAGCGGCGGTTCCAGAAGACAGCATCGGCGCCGCTTTCCCTGATAACCGCCCGAAGCACATCGAGCGCCTCACCGCTTACAAGCACCAGCCGTCCTTGCCGCGAACGCAGCGATTTGCCGAGCGCATCCAGCGAATGATGAAGCCACCAGGCTTGGGCTGCGCCGAGCGGACCTGTACCTGCTGCCCTTGGCTCGTTGATGTAAAGAGGGATGATTGGCCGAGCGGAGACGTGGGCGGCGTTGAGAGCCTGATTATCGTCCAGGCGCAAATCCTTTCGAAACCACAGGATGACAGGTTTTTCCGCATTGTTTGCCAATGAAACCAATTCCGTGCTCGCGTTAGTTTCAGCCGAGTACGGATGTACGCAACGCTCGGGTCAAAGGTTTCATGCGCGGGGAGCTTTTTCCGCCATGACATGAAAAAGGCCGGCATATGCCGGCCTCTCTGAGCGTTGTGTTTTAAACCGGGTGATAACCTGGTCAGTTGTCGTATTCGCGGCAGGCTTCGCTGATCGAGGCGCCGCTCTGACCGCCGCGCGTGTCGATACCGGTACCCTGCTGCGGCATGCCGGCGCATTCCATCGTCTGCGGCTGGCGGATGCTTTGTGTCGTGGTCGGATCAACGGGTGCGACTTGGACAGGACGAATACCATTGTCGCTGTTAGTGTAATCGGAAGAATAATTAGGCGAACTCGGATCGGTCGATCCGCCATTGGTCGGTCCGATAGGATCAGGGTTCGACTGGGCAAAGGCTGACGACGCCATGCCGATCGCAAGCAACGAAGCGGCAATAAGAGATTTGGTCATGAGGATATCCTCCTTTGATTTTCATCATGGATGACCTCTGGGTAACCACCTGGAGGAATCATTGTTCCGATATTTTTGAGAAACCTGCACGCGAGCCTTGCATTGTCACGCTTAAACCTTAACGGGCGAAGCCGCTGGATCGGCCACGCCGCCTGCCTTGGTGGCATGGCAAGGCCCCTATGTTCGTTGCTCCACGCGAGGCCGCAGATCTTGGGCTGCAGATTGCGCTTGCACTCGCCCTGACGGCAGGCTGAAGCGGTCGCATTGGCGGCCGTGGGTGGCGAGAAGGCGGGTATCTCAGCGATTGTTGTCGGCCGCCCGCTATGGACCGCAGTCCCGATGCGCATCGACCCCGCAGAAATGGCCGATCTCCGCGCTGACCCGCTCACGGCGTAGGAACTCCCAGACCGCTCCAAACAACTGTGCCAGACCGGATAGGCTTGCGCGTCTCCCTGCGATTTGATTGCCACCTCGGGTACGACGGCCTTCTAAAACAGATCTCGCGTCAAGGTGTTTCCGAGGCTTGCAAAACGCAGCAATTTGCCGTTTCATCGTCGACAGCGACAACCATCCGACACTCCTCCTTGACGAGATCCGCCCTTGCACCCGCCGATGCCCCATGGCTTCGAGAAGCCCTATGCCGCCTTCCTGTTCGACATGGACGGCACCATCCTCAATTCGATTCTCGCCGCCGAGCGGGTTTGGAGCGACTGGGCAAGACGCCATGGACTCGATGTCGCAACCTTCTTGCCGAAGATGCATGGATCGCGCGGCATTGACACGATTACCCGGCTGAACCTGCCAGGCGTCGATCCCGAATACGAAGCACGGCTGGTGACCGAGGCCGAAATTGCTGATGTCGGCGATGTCGTTGCCATTCCAGGCGCGGCCGCCTTCCTCAGTTCGTTACCGCCGGAGCGCTGGGCGATCGTCACCTCTTCGCCATTGCGCCTCGCCCGCCGCCGGCTCGAAGCGGCCGGCCTGCCGTTGCCGAAATTCATGGTGACGGCGGAGGATGTGGCGGTCGGCAAGCCCGATCCGCAATGTTATATTCTCGGCGCCGAACGCCTTGGTGTCAGCACGCAGGATTGTCTGGTATTTGAGGATGTCGCAGCCGGCATTAAGGCCGGCGAGGCGGCGGGCGCCGATGTCATGGTGGTTACGGCGACCCATCACCATAAGATGGAAACACCGCATCCGAGCATCTCTTCCTACAATGAGATCGCCGTTCGCATCTCGGCCGGCCACAAAATGTTCGTCGGTGCGAAGCCGGCTTGACATCCAGCCGACCGTATCCTCAGTTGCTGTTCATTCCGCCGCTGCGGCGAGACAGCGATCGATAATCCTTCCGATTTCGCTGCGGCAGGAGCCGCAATTGGTTCCGGCGCTCGTTTCTTTGCCGACTGCTTCAACGCTGTGGCATCCGCCCCGCACTGCAGCAGCGATCTGGTTGACCCCGACACTGAAGCAGGAGCAGACGGTTGCACCGGGATCCGCTCTGCCGGCCCCCGGACGGCCTGCGACCAGCGCAAAACGTTTCCTGAGGTCGCCATGCGCCGCGGTGAGCTGCGAGATCGCCCAGTTGCGTGCAACCGCAACCGGCTCTCGTGCGAGAAACAGAGCGGCAAGCAGGACCTCGCCATCGAAGAAGGCAAGTCTGAGATCGCCGGACTGCCGATCGGCGTACCCCAGCGGTTCGATCTCGGGCGGAATGGCGAACACCCTCCGGCACCAGGCGATCCAGTCTTCGACGGCCTCCGTGAAGGCAAGCTCCAGCCGCCAGCCGCCGGCAGCTTTCGCCACCGCCCAATAGGGCGCGTCGGGTGTGGCCGGTTTTGTCGCCGAGACCGCAAAACCATAATGCGCGGCGTGTAAGGGCCGAACGGCGACGGCAACGTTCTTCGACGCCGGTTGGCCGGAAAGAGGATCGGTGATCGGCGCGACCACGGCATCGATGCGCGCTTTTGCAGCGAACTGGTCGTTCCAGTGCATTGGTGCGAAGATGCCGCCGCGCGCCTGGCGGTCGGTCACCAGCGCCCGCACGATCGCCTTGCCGTGAGGGCTCTCGATTTCCACGAGTCCGGCGCTTGATATACCGGCTTCGATCGCATCGCGCGGATGGATTTCGGCAAAGGGTTCGGCGATATGGGCGGACAGCCGAGCGCTCTTCCCGGTTCGCGTCATCGTGTGCCACTGGTCGCGGATGCGGCCGGTGTTCAGCGTGAAGGGGAAATCGGTACTGGTGCGATCCGTCGCGAGCGGTTTCACTGCAATGAAACGCGCCTTGCCATCGGCATGGAAGAAACCGCCCTCGGCGAAGAAGCGGGTGACGCCGGCTGCCGTTCCTGCCGGCTGCGGCCATTGAAAGGGCGACAGTTCGTCATAGGCGCGGCCGCTGATGCCGGCGCGCGCACCAATGTCGAAATCGCGGCTGCCGTTGTTTTCGAAGGCGGAAAGTGCCGCATGTTCCGCAAAGATTGCGGCCGGCGCGTCAAAATCGAAAGCGGCGCCAAATCCCATGCGGCGTGCGACCTCCGCAAGCTGCCACCAGTCAGCCCTGGCGTCGCCCGGGACGTGGAGAAACGGCCGCTGCCTAGAAATGCGCCGTTCGGAATTGGTGACGGTACCGTTCTTCTCGCCCCAGCCGAGCGAGGGCAAAAGTACATGGGCGTGACGGGTCGTGTCCGTATCCTTCAGGATGTCCGACACGACCACGAAAGGACAGGCGGCGATCGCGCTTTCGACGTTGTCGGCGTCCGGCATCGAGACAACCGGATTGGTGGCCATGACCCAGAGCGCCTTGATGCGCCCGTCGGCCACCGCACGGAACATGTCGACCGCCTTCAGTCCGGGTTTTGCGGCGATGACCGGCGAGCTCCAGAAGCGCTGAACGCGGTCCCGGTCATCCGCACTTTCGATCGCCATATGGGCGGCAAGCATATTGGCGAGGCCGCCGACCTCTCGCCCGCCCATGGCGTTCGGCTGACCGGTCAGCGAGAACGGTCCCATGCCGGGCCGACCGATGCGGCCGGTCGCGAGGTGACAGTTGAGGATGGCATTGACCTTGTCGGTGCCGGAGGAGGATTGGTTGACGCCCTGGCTGTAACAGGTGACGACTTTCTCGGTCATCTCGAACAGGCGGAAGAACTCCCTGATCTGCATCGCCGGCAGGCCGGTCCGTTCCAGGAGATCGTTGATATCAAGGGCGGCTGCGGTCGCGAAAGCGTCGCCGAAGCCTTCCGTATGGGCGGCGATATAGTTCTGGTCGACTGCCGGGCTCGTCGCAAGATGCGCAAGCAGTCCCATGAACAGCGCAACGTCGCTGTCCGGGCGGATTGCCAGATGCAGGTCCGCGATGTCGCATGTCATCGTCCGGCGCGGATCGATAACGACGATCCGCATGTTTGGCCGCGCCGTCTTAGCGGCGGCGAGCCGCTGGTAAATGACGGGGTGACACCAGGCAAGGTTGGAGCCGGTCAGAACGACCAGATCGGCGAGTTCGAAATCCTCATAGGTGCCGGGCACCGTATCGGCGCCAAAGGCGCGGCGATGCCCCGCAACGGACGAGGACATGCAGAGCCTGGAATTGGTATCAATATTGCCGGAGCCGATGAAGCCCTTCATCAGCTTGTTGGCGATGTAATAGTCTTCGGTGAGCAATTGGCCGGAGACGTAGAAGGCAACCGAATCCGGCCCGTGTTCGGCGATCGTTTCGGAAAATCGCCGCGCGACCAGATCGAGCGCCTCATCCCAGCCGCTCCGCTCGCCTTCGATTTCGGGGTAAAGAAGCCGGCCGTCGAGATCGATGGTTTCGGCAAGCGCCGAACCCTTCGAGCAGAGCCGGCCGAAATTCGACGGATGCTCGGGATCGCCCTTGACGCTGACGGCGCCCGCCTCGTCGACCGTGGCGATAACGCCGCAGCCGACGCCGCAATAGGGGCAGGTGGTCTTGGTTTCAGCCGCCATCTATTCCGCCGCCATCATCAGGCTTTCCAGAGCGATGAAGAGGGCGCCGTCCTCGTTGCGAACGGGTATGGTTCGCACCTCACCCTTGTCGGCACCGAGCGCCTTGCCGGTTTCGAGAGAGATCACCCAGTTGTGCAGCGGGCAGGTAACGGCCTTGGCATGCACGATGCCCTGCGAGAGCGGACCACCCTTGTGGGGGCAGTGATCCTCGATGGCGAAAACCTCGTTTTCCGCCGTGCGGAAGACGGCGATCTTGCCTTGCGGCGTCTTTACGCAGCGGGCGCCGCGTAAGGGGATGTCGGAGATGTCACCGATTGGATGCCAGTTTTCATTGGGCCAGTTCATGTCCATCTCCTTACTCGGCTGCCTGCGGATAGCCGATCGTCGCCATCGGCTTGAACTCGTGCTTGTCCTTGCCCGAAACGCGCTCCGACCAGGGGTCGACCTGGGCGAATTTCTGGGAGAAGACGAAGCGGTCGTAATAGGCTTTGCGCTTCTCGGCATCGCCCAGAATCTGCCGGCGGATTTCCTCCAGGCCGATACGCTTCGCCCACTTGTAGATGCGCTCGAGATAGCGCGCCTGCTCGCGGTACATCTGCGTCAGGGCAACGATATGCTCCAGTGCCTCGTCCTCGGTCTTCACAAGCCCGAGCACCTCGGTACCCTTGATGTCGAGACCGGCCGCGCCGGCGAAGTGGATTTCGAAGCCGGAATCCACGCAGATCACGCCGATATCCTTGCAGGTCGCTTCCGCGCAGTTACGCGGGCAGCCGGAAACCGCCATCTTCAGCTTGGCCGGTGTCCACGATCCCCACATGAATTTCTCGATGCGGATGCCGAGACCCGTGGAATCCTGCGTGCCGAAGCGGCACCAGTCCGAACCAACACAGGTCTTCACCGTGCGCAGACCTTTGGCATAGGCCTGGCCGGAGACGAAGCCGGCCTTGCCAAGATCGGCCCAGACGGCGGGCAGGTCTTCCTTTTCCACGCCCAGCAGATCGATGCGCTGGCCGCCCGTCACCTTCACCATCGGGATGGCAAACTTGTCGACGACATCGGCGATAGCGCGAAGCTCGGTCGATGAGGTGACGCCGCCCCACATGCGCGGAACGACCGAATAGGTGCCGTCCTTCTGGATATTGGCGTGGACGCGCTCGTTGATGAAGCGCGACTGGTAGTCGTCCGCATATTCGTCCGGCCAATCGCAGACGAGGTAATAGTTGAGTGCGGGGCGACATTTGGCACAGCCGCAGGAGGTCTTCCACTCGAGCTCCTGCATGACGGCGGGGATGCTCTTCAGCCCCTTTGCCTTGATCAGCCGGCGGACATCATCATGCCCAAGTTCGGTGCAGGTGCACATCGGCTGGACGGCAGCCGGATTGTAGCTGTCTCCGAGCGTCAGCGCCATCAGCTGTTCGACGAGGCCGGTGCAGGAACCGCAGGAGGCGGATGCCTTCGTATGGGCGCGGACGTCGTCGAGCGACGTCAGCCCCTTGGAGGTGATCGTCGAGGTGATCTTGCCCTTGCATACGCCGTTGCAGCCACAGATTTCCGCGTCATCCGGCAAGGCTGCAACGGCCGCCATAGGGTCCAGCGGTGACCCTCCCTGATAGGCCTGACCGAAGATCAGCGTCTCACGCATCTCCGAAATATCGGTCGCCTTCTTCTTCAGGTCGTTGAACCAGGCGCCGTCGGCGGTTTCGCCGTAGAGCACGGTGCCGATGATCTTGTTGTCCTTCAGCACCAGGCGCTTGTAGATGCCGGCGCTGGCATCGCGCAGCACGATCTCTTCGCGATCGTCACCATCAGCGAAGTCACCGAGAGAATAAAGCTCGATGCCGGTGACCTTCAGCTTGGTCGGCGTGTCGGCGTGAACGAAGGCGGGCGAGCGATCGCCGGAGAGATGCGCGGCCGCGATGCGGGCCATTTCATAAAGCGGGGCAACGAGGCCATAGACCATGCCGCCCACCTCGGCGCATTCGCCGAGCGCAAGAATATTGCCGTCCGAAGTCTGCATGCCGGCATCGACGACGATGCCGCGATTGACCGCCAGGCCGGCGTCCTTCGCCAGGCCGACATTCGGGCGAATGCCGACCGCCATGACGACAAGAGTCGCCGGAATGATGCGACCGTCGTCGAGCTCGATGCCCTCTACCCTGCCATTGCCGATGATTGCCTTGGTATTGGCCTTGCAGATGACCTTGATACCGCGCTCCTCGACTGCCTTCTGCAAGAGATAGCCGGCGGCGGGGTCAAGCTGGCGCTCCATCAGCGTCGGCATGACATGCAGTACGGTGACATCCATGCCGCGCTGGGCAAGGCCGGCTGCCGCTTCAAGCCCGAGCAGGCCGCCGCCGATGACGACGGCCTTTTCACGGGACTGGGCGGCAAGCAGCATGGCCTGCACGTCGTCGAGGTCGCGATAGGTGATGACGCCGGGCAGATCCTTGCCGGGCACCGGGATGATGAAGGGCACCGAACCCGTGGCAATCACCAGCTTGTCGTAGCTTTCGGTGACGCCGTGGTCGGAGGTGACCGTCTTGGCGGCGCGATCGATGTTGACGATCCTGTGGCCCTTATAGAGCGTGATGCCATGCTTGATATACCAGCCGTCGCCGTGGATGATGATCTGCTCGTAGTCCTTTTCTCCGGAGAGAACCGGCGACAGCATGATACGGTCGTAATTGACGCGTGGTTCGGCGTTGAAGATCGTAACTTCATAGCGTCCAGGCGCCTGCTCGAAGAGGTGCTCCAGCATGCGCCCCGGCGCCATGCCATTGCCGATGATAACGAGTTTTTCGGTCATATTTACAGTCCTTGGATCAGGTTGCAGCCACGGGCGCAGAGTGCCCCTGGCGCGACAATTGCTTGACGGACAGATGCATCCAGATGAGCGAGATCGCGACGAGCGCGAAGAGCAGCAGGAAACAGCTGGACCAAAGGCCGGTCATGTCCTTGAGAAGGCCAAAGGCGATCGGGAGAATGAAGCCCCCGAGCCCACCCATCATCCCGACGATGCCACCTACGGCGCCGACGTTTTCGGGGTAGTAGGCCGGAATGTGCTTGTAGACGGCGGCCTTGCCGAGGCTCATGAAGAAGCCGAGCACGAAGATGACGACGATAAAGATGGCTGGTGTGATGGCCGAGGCCGGCAGTGACAGGACGAGCGTGGCCACGGCCGAAACCGCAAACATCGCATACATGACGCTGCGCGCGCCTTTCTTGTCCGACAGCACGCCGCCGAACGCGCGGAAGATGCTGCCTGGGATCGAGTAGGCGGCTGCGATCATGCCGGCCGTTTCCAGGTTGAAGTCATAGACGCCGACCAGATAGCGCGGCAGCCACAGGGACAGGGCGACGAAGCCGCCGAAGGCGAAGAAATAGTAGAGCGAGAAGCGCCAGACCTGGACGTTCTGCAGCGGCGCGAATTCCTCGGCAAGGCTCTTGGAGGCGACGCCGCGTTCGCGACGAAGACGGAAAGCCGGATCATCGGTCGTGGTGAACCAGAAGACGATTGCCATCAGTGCGAGGCCGACAGCCCAGATCTGCGCAACTGCCTGCCATCCCCACGCGATCAGCACGAAGGGTGCTGCGAATTTGGTCACTGCCGCACCAACATTGCCGGCGCCGAAGATGCCGAGCGCCGTGCCTTGCTTGTCCGCGGGGAAGAAGGGCGAGACATAGGCGACACCGACTGCGAAGGAGCCGCCGGCAAGGCCGACACCGAGGCCGGCGATCAGCATCTGCGTATAAGTTTGGGCGTAGGAAAGCAGGAAAGTCGCCAATGCAGCGGCAAGCATTGTCAGCGTATAGACGAGCCGACCGCCGTAACGCCCGGTCCAGATGCCGAGGACAATGCGCACCACCGATCCCGTCAGGACGGGGGTGCCGACGAGCAATCCGAATTCGGCCTCGTTCAAGCCGAGGTCCTGCTTGATGCGAATGCCGATGATCGCAAAGATCGTCCAGACGGCAAAACAGAGGGTGAAGGCCACCGTGGAAATCCACAGTGCTTTGGCTGGTTCGCTGGCGGACATGGGCGGCGCTTTCTCGATGGCAGACATAGCTTCTCCGTGGCACGACAAGGTCGTGCCGATCGATTGCTGAGGGTTAAAAACAAAAAGCCGCTGACCAGGATGCGCTTGCACGAGGCGCGCGAAATATCCTGATCAGCGGCTTTGCTGGTGGCGCCCGCCGTTGGGCGCCTAATCATTGGCCTTTTGGCCTGTCTATCTCAGAGCACTCCGAATATCGGCTTGCTGAACATTTGATCCACTGCGACTATTTCGCGTCGCAACCAACTCCCGTGTCTTTTATGAGCGCCTGCGTGTGCCCATTCTGCGCCGATCGCCGTTGATCCGTGCGATATCTAGGAAGCAAGCGCCGTGCCAACTCCAGATATAATCGGCAAGGTACTGAACGAAAACAATTTTCCGGCGATTCGCACGCTGCCTGTTTTTCAGGCCTCCGGCAGGTGTGCAAATGTTTTGTGCGTCGCGGTAGGGCGGATGCCGAACTTGTTGGCGTTTTGTAAAGCCGGCGCGGCATCAGATTTCGTCGCCGCCGGGAGCAAACGGCAGGGCTCTCCTAACTGCGAAGCCTGCGATATAATCCGGCAGCTCTGCGGGATCGAAGACCCTGCCATCCATGAAGCGATCTCCCTCTTCGCTACCCTCGACGCGGATATCGGCGTCGAGGGGCGCGTTATTGTCGCCGAGAGCTGCACGGTAGAGATCCGGACGATAGGCAGAGGTCGCTGCCCGCGCCTTGTTGAGGCTGGCTTCTGCCTGCCCCCAGCGGATCATCTGGCTGTAGATCCACAAGGCGTGGCTCGGTCTCGGATAATTGGCGAAGCCAGAATGGAACTGGAAATAATCGGGAATGACGCGCCGGTTGCTCTTTGCGTCTAGGCTGAATTCGCCGGCGAGCACACGGCGGATGATGTCGACCGGTGCGGCGATATAGCGGGAGTCGGCAAGCGCGGCCGCCAGCGTGTCGTGATTGTCCGGCCGGTCGCACCAGCGGGCCGCAGCATCGAGCGCCACGATCAGCCGGGAAACGGTTTCCGGATGGCTTTCCGCCCAGTCCGGCCGCATGCCGATCACCTTTTCCGGAGCCGAAGGCCAGATATCTTGTTTGGCGGCGACGATACGGCCGAGACCCCGCTCCGAGGCAACCATGTTCCACGGGGCGCCGACGCAGAATCCATCGATCGCGCCAGCCGCCAGCGCATCCGACGTCATCGGCGGCGGTACGACGACGAGCTTGACGTCCTTGTCTGGATCGATGCCGCCAGCCGCCAGCCAGTAACGGAATTCGTAATTGTGGGAAGAGAAGGGATAGGTTACCCCGAAGGTCGGGAGCGGCTCGCTGCGTGCTTTCATCGCCGCTACTGATTTTGCGAGGGCGCGGGCATTGTCGAGCGCGCTTCCCGTTTCCGGCAGCCCGGCGTCATCCCGCATCCGGTCGAAGAGCCGCATCGACAGCGTGATCGCGTTCCCGCCGCGACCCAGCGAGAACGGCGTGATCGTCGGCGAGGGATTGGAACCGAGACCGAGCATGGAGGCGACAGGCATCGGCGACAGCATGTGGGCGATATCGAATTGGCGGAATGCCAGGCGATCGCGCATATTCGCCCAGGAGACGTCCTTGACGAGGTCGAGCGTCAAGCCTTCCCTCTGGGCAAAGCCGAATTCTGCTGCCGCAATCAGCACCGACGCATCGACGAGCGGAATGAAACCGGCCCTGAGTACCTTCGGTCCTTCGTTATTCGCGCGCGCCGGCGAGGGCAGCCCGCCGCCCGATTTGGCGGTCATCGTCATCATGTTCACTCCGGTTTCCTCCGGATATTCGCCAAATCGGCCATCACATCAAAAGTCCCGCTGCGGTGACGACGCTCTGAGCGATTTCCGACATCTTCTTCTTTTCGTTCATTGCCGTCTGACGCAGCAGCGCGAAGGCCTCTTCCTCGGATAGGCCACGCATCTTCATGAGAATGCCCTTTGCACGCTCGATGAGCTTGCGTTCCTCAAGCGCCGAGCGGGCGTCGGCAAGTTCCCGCCGCAACCGGCTGAAGGCATTGAAGCGGCTGACGGCCATGTCGAGGATCGGTTTGACGCGCTCCTTCTTCAGTCCGTCAACGATATAGGCTGACACGCCGGCATCGACGGCGGCCTCGATGGAGGCGGTATCGGAGCGATCGACGAACATGGCGATCGGGCGGCTGACGGTGCGCGTCAGCTGGAACAGGTGTTCCATCATGTCGCGGTTGGGGTTCTCGATATCGATGATGATCACGTCGGGCATCAGAGTTTCGATGATTCGGGCGATGCCATTGACCTCATGGACCACGGTGACGCGCGCGTGCCCTGCCTCGCGCAGCCCTTCCTCGATGATGGAGGCGCGTATGGCATTTTCGTCGATTACCAGAATTGTCAGATCGCGATGCGTCATGCCGATATTTATGACGCGCTGCAGCAATTTTGGCAAGGTGTTCGCCTGAAAACTGTGCAAAAATAGGAGTGCCTAAACATTAGTCAAATTGCCGCAGTTTCAGGCGCGCAGAAAAACTGATGTCTATCGCTGCGCCTTGGCTGGCCCCGAGCTTGGCGGCGATGCTACGTGCAAGACCGGGCCTCTTCCTTGCTTAGCCACCGCAAAAATAATGCCGCAGCAGGCCGGAAATCGAAAGAGCATGCCTTCGGTTATCATGGTATATGACTTAGTTAAAATCGTGGGCTGGGAATTTTACCATCGACCGATGCGAGCTGGTAATCGCAATTTCGCGTCCGTTTCTGGCGGATGATCCCATGTCCTCGATTTGAGATGAAAAATTGAACACCAGGCTTGGAGGGCCGACCATGAGCTTACGTATCAACGATATTGCCCCTGACTTTACCGCCGACACGACGCAGGGACCGATCAGCTTCCATGACTGGATCGGCAACGGTTGGGCCGTGCTGTTTTCGCATCCGAAGAATTTTACGCCTGTCTGCACGACCGAACTCGGCGCCATGGCCGGTCTTGCCGGCGAGTTTGAGAAGCGCGGCGTCAAGATTATCGGCATCTCCGTCGATCCGGTCGAAAGCCATGCCAAGTGGAAAGGTGACATCAAGACCGCTACTGGCTTCGATGTCGATTATCCCCTGATCGGAGATAAGGACCTGAAGGTCGCCAAGCTCTACGACATGCTGCCGGCCGGCGCCGGTGAGACCTCTGAAGGTCGCACACCAGCCGACAACGCGACGGTGCGCTCGGTCTTCATCATCGGTCCCGATAAGAAGATCAAGCTGATCCTGACCTATCCGATGACGACGGGCCGCAATTTCAACGAGATCCTGCGCGCCATCGACTCCATTCAACTGACGGCCAAGCACCAGGTGGCGACGCCTGCAAACTGGAATCAAGGCGAAGATGTCATCATCACCGCTGCCGTTTCCAACGAAGACGCAATCACGCGTTTTGGCTCCTTCGATACGGTTCTGCCCTATCTCAGGAAGACGAAGCAGCCGTCAGCCTGATCCAGCTTTCAAGCTCTTCCGAGCCGTCGCGGCCAATGGCCCGGCGGCTTTTTCATGCGCCATTCCAGAAATGTGGGAAGCTTCGCGCCATAATTGATGCTATCTAGAATTCACGTCGCGATGGAAGTTGGAACCTGCCGAGATCAGATGATAGTGCGAAAGTGTCAGTCCGGCGTTAGCAGGAGATCGGCGAACGCCCTGCTTTCGGTCTGTTTTCTGCTCGCCGTCCTGGAAGCGGCAAAAGCCCAGCCGGAAGAGAGCGCTGCCGAGTCGGCCTGTCTCTATTCCGGGCTCAGTGCGTCGGGAACGGGCGAAACGCTCTGCATTCGCAAAGAGAGTTTCAATCGTGACCTCTGCCTTGCGATCGGACATTTCGCCGAGGCCAATCGGTTGCCGCCGGCTTATTTCGCCCGTCTCATCTGGCGGGAGAGCACCTTTCGCCCCGACGCAGTCAGCATCAAGGGTGCGCAGGGGATTGCACAGTTCATGCCGGGAACGGCGAAACTTCGCGGTCTCGAAGACAGCTATCAGGCGCTGGAAGCATTGAGGAAATCGGCGCAATATCTTGACGAACTGCGCAATCGTTTCGGCAATCTCGGCCTCGCCGCCGCCGCCTATAATGCCGGCGAAAACGGCCTGGCGACTTACCTTACGTCAGGCAGGTTACCATCCGAGACGCGCAGTTACGTGATGGCGATCACCGCGCACACGGTCGAGGAGTGGAAAGACAATCCGCCCGAGGACGCGGCTGTCCCGCTTGAAAAGGACAAGCCCTTCCTCGACGGCTGCGTGGCGCTTGCAGATAGCCGAAGACTGAAGGAGACGCCTTGGCGTCAGGAGGGCGTCTGGGCGCCCTGGGGCGTTCAGCTGGCGGCGAATGGCGATGTCGCAGTGGCCCGGCGCATGTTTCGCGATGCCGTGCAGGATCTGCCTGCGCCATTGAATGCGGAGCAGCCGCTGATCTTGCGGCAGCGCGATCGCAGCTTCGGGTTTCGCCCGCGTTATGCCGCCCGCATCGCCCGGCAAACCCGCATAGAGGCCAACGACGTCTGCAACCAGATCCGCAAGCATGGCGGCACTTGCCTCGTTTTCAAAAACCAGTAATGGGCTTGCCCCCCGCGGCGAAAAGTCTGCTTGCAGGATCGCCCGACGCCGCAGCATAGTCGTGGCGGATCATGTCATCGGGAGGGGAGACAATGCGCGTTTTGGTCATTGGAGCAACGGGCCATATCGGAACCTACCTCGTTCCTCGTCTGGTGGAGGCGGGTCACGACGTCGTGACGATCAGCCGCGGTGCTGCAACGCCTTATACGGCAAACCGCGCCTGGGCCTTCGTGGATCAGCGACAGATGGACCGGGTAGAGATGGAACGGAAGGGTGATTTCGGTCCGGCCGTGCGGGCTTTGAATGCCGATATCGTCATCGACATGATCTGCTTCACGCTGGAAAGCGCCGAGCAGCTGGTGACGGCCCTATCAGGGCATGTCGGCCATTTCCTCCATACCGGTACGATCTGGACACATGGATACCCGGTGGCTGTGCCAACGCGGGAGGAGGCGCCGAAGTCTCCCTTCGGAGACTATGGAATCCAAAAGGCTGCGATCGAAGCCTATCTGCTGCAGCAGGCAAAGCTCCGGGGGTTTCCAGCGACCATCATCCATCCCGGCCACATTGTCGGCGAGGGATGGGCGCCGCTCAATCCGGCCGGCAATTTTAACCTGAACGTCTTTTCGACCCTTGCCCGCGGAGAGGCACTTGCGCTGCCCAATTTCGGCCTGGAAACCGTCCACCACGTCCATGCAGACGACGTGGCGGCGATGTTTATGGATGCGATCTCCAATTGGAATGCAGCCACAGGTGAAAGCTTCCATGCGGTATCGGAGCAGGCGCTGACACTTCGCGGTTACGCCGAATCCATGTCGCTATGGTTCGGGAGGGACCCGAAGCTCACCTTCGCGCCGTTCGATGTCTGGGCGGAGGGCCAGACGGACGAGGACGCGAAGGCGACATGGGAGCATATTGCCCGCAGCCCCAACTGCTCGATCGCCAAAGCCCGGCGTCTGTTGGGCTACAGCCCGAGATATACGTCCCTGCAGGCCGTGCAGGAATCGGTCGGCTGGCTTGTCGGGCAGGGGCGGATAAAGACCTGATCGCTGGGTAGTCGTTCGTGCCGCCCTAACGGATGAAGATCGCCCTGAAATCATTGACGTTGGTTCCGGTTGGGCCGGTCTCGAAGAGATCGCCGACAGCCTCGAACGCAGAATAGCTGTTATTGCCGTCGAGCAACCGGCGCGGATCGAGCCCGGCTGCGCGCAGGCGCTTGACCGTGGCGCCATCCGCAAAAGCGCCGGCATTGGCCTCCGAGCCGTCGATCCCATCCGTGTCGGCAGCCAGGACATCAATGCCGTCCTGTCCGTCGATTGCCAGCGCCATCGCAAGGGCGAATTCGCCATTGCGCC
Organism: Rhizobium sp. MHM7A; assembly: GCF_005862215.1. Lineage (NCBI taxonomy): Bacteria > Pseudomonadati > Pseudomonadota > Alphaproteobacteria > Hyphomicrobiales > Rhizobiaceae > Rhizobium > Rhizobium sp. MHM7A. The sequence goes on along the minus strand of NZ_VCHT01000021.1, from coordinate 5,537 downwards.
CGCCCTTGCCTCCCTTGGCCCTCAGCGTCACTGTCGTCTCGCCGCCGGATAGAATGACGACCGGCTTTGGAAATGGCCTGTTTCGCCCCACGACCTCGCGGGCGATGGCCGCATGCACCAGCGCCACGTCACGCGATTCACCTTCGACGGCATCTGACAGGATTGCCGGAGTGATCCCTTGCGTCTTCGCCTCGGCGGCGGCCGCCGCCAGCGAGACGCCGGCAGAGGCGATGATGTGATGCTCGTGCCTCAGGAATACCGGATCGTCCGGCCGCGGCGCATCAGCATTCGGCGAGTTCAGATGGTCGAGTGCGGTCTGCGGCAGCTGCAAGCCGTACTGCTTGATAATCTCGAGCGCCTCGTGCCGTGTCGAACCGTCAGGAACCGTCGGTCCGGATGCTACATGGGCCGGGTTGTCGCCGGGAATGTCGGAAACAATAAGGCTGACGACTCTGGCTTTCGTCGCTGCCGCCAGCCTCCCGCCCTTGATGGTGGAGAGATGTTTGCGCACGACATTCATGGCAGAGATCGGCGCGCCCGAAGCAAGCAGCATTTCGTTGAGCGCGATCTCGTCTTCGAGGGTCAGTCCCTCCGGCGGAGCTGGCAGCAGCGCCGAACCGCCGCCGCAGATCAGCGCGATCACCAAATCGTCTTCCGACAGCTGGTTTACGGTTTCAATCAACCGCCTGGCCGCAGCGAGCCCTTTAGCGTCGGGTACCGGATGGGCTGCTTCGACGATTTGGATAAAGCGCGTTTCGCAGCCATAGCCGTATCGGGTCACCACCAGTCCCTCGAGCGGTTCGTCCCAGGCGCGTTCGAGCGCCTGCGCCATCTGCGCCGCACCTTTGCCGGCGCCGACAACCACGGTTCTTCCCTTCGGTTTTTCCGGCAGGTGCGACTTGATGCCGGTCAGCGGATCGGCGGCACGAACCGCCGCGTCGAACAGACTTTTCAGGAAATCACGGGGGGCGGTTATCATCGTTGGTCTCTGCTGCCTTGGGTGTCGGTCATGATGGGGACTGTCGACGCATCGGCGTGGCGGCGTCAAGGCCGAAGATGGGGTGACTTGGCGGCTCTGACGCAGACTCTCGCAATTGAAAGAGCCGAACGAATAGAAAGCATTAACCATCCTCCCGTAGACAACACATAGGATCAAAGGAAACCTGTGTTCGATGGCTACTGAAACGACCCGCCGCCCCGCCGCCTCTCATGAAGGCAAGATTATTGCCTTTCCCTCCGCATCCGGAATTGCCAATGTCGAGCGTTGCGCCCGAGAACTCGGGCGGCGGCATGGCGCGGACGCGATCGAATTCTGGAAAGCCGAGTGCCGCAGGCTTGCCGATCAGCTTTTAGCCGCGGGGATGCCGGAGAGTGATGTCGGTCAGCGTGTGATGGAGTTTCAACAAGATGTCCAGCTCGAACTGGTGCTCAGCCATCAGAAGCAGGCCATTGCCAGATCTCAGAAACGCTGATGCATATCACCCGGAAGAAAGCGGAAGAGAAATCTGCCGCGCATGCACATCCGCCTAGAGCATGTCTCGCAAAGGCGTGCAGAGGTTTGGCGGGGCATGCCGAAAACAAAGACCTAAAGTGTGATCAGCGAATCTGAGAGGATAGCGACACGTCTGAGACTTGTCGCATTCGTTTACGCTCGCTTCTCCAAAGTTTGGTCTAGATGTTGCTGACGCATCTCTTCAATTGCGTCGGTAGCTTTCTTCTTCGCCGCGATCCAATGGTTTCCCGCCTCGCTAGATCAGATTCGTCCAGCTTGGCATGTAGCGCCTTCATGTCTTGTGGATGGCCGATAAACCACCCTGGGACGACGGCGTATTCAACCAAAGGGGCGCAGCATTCGCTTGCGCCCCGTTCATTCATCGTCAGACCCGGGACGTGACGACGAGATCTTCCTCTTCGTCGCGTTGCGATCCTCCGAGAGCCGCGGCCGCAGCAGCGATGAAGGCGCCGACCAAAAGCGACAAGGATCCGAGCAATGCCGTGGTCGAGGCGGTTTTGCGTGCCTCGTCAGCAGCTTCCTGGGTAGCGACCTTGGCGTCGTCGATACGCTTCAGCACCGTATCGACACGGGTGCGGGCATCGGCTTCGGAAAGACCGGTCCGCGCAGAGACGATGGTGGCAAGATAGGCCTTGTCCTCATCTGGAATTTGCCCTTCCGCAGCGCCATTGAGGAGGATGCGGGAGACTTCCGATGTGGCCGCAGCATCGTTGGATGTCCCTGCCGCACGCGCCTGGTCGGGACGCAGCAAGGCGTCGGTAAAATAGGCGGTGGAAAGATCCAGCGGCGAGGTTGGCGACGATGCCGCTGCCGTACCGGCAGTGACGGCAGTTGAACCCACGGCTTGCGCGGCCGATCCCACTGCCTGTGCACCGGCACCGGCGAGCGATGTCAGCGACGATGCAAGGAATCCGGCGACGAAGATTGTCGCCAGAGCCCAGCTTATGAAACCATGCGCGGTGTCGCGGAAGAAAACCTCATCGGTGTGGACAGCCGCCCATTTTGTGCGCAGGCGGCCGGTTACATAGCCTCCGAGCGCGGAGGAAAGCCATTGCACGAGAACGAGCCAGATCGCCGCTGTGATGCCGAGCGTGCCGAGCGAACTGCTTTGACCTGACCAGGGCGACACCATGGTCAGCCCAAGCCCGGATCCTAGAAGCAGAAGGATGAGGGTCACTCCGATGGCGGCGGCTGCGCCACCGAAGATGGGTCCCCATGTCATAGCGGATTTGGAGGATTCGACCGGAGTGGCAACCTCTCCGGGACCTGTGACTGAGACCGACATGATCCGTTCCTATCGCATAAACAGAGCCAGAAGAATGATGATAGGCAGTGGAACGCCGAGCAGCCAAAGTAGAATACCGCGACCCATGAGAGACCTCCTGTCAAAGGTGACGTTACGTGGTTGATGCCACACAACTTTTAAGCACGGTGTTTGTTCCCGACCGGTGGAACGGTTGTCTCGAAATGAGCGGTTTCCTTTCAATCCCGTGGCAGCATTTGCAAGAGCAGCAGATTGCCGGAGCGGTTGCCGCATTCGTGGCATCGGAGGCGTCTGCCCAGGCTGGCAAGAGACAGGTTTTGGCCGCAGCGCCGGGCAATATCCCGCCGGTCGATAAACATCTGGCGGCCACATGCGCGGCAACGGGCATAAATGACGAACCACTCCGGTAACGTCGACAATGTTGCTTTTTCGATTTCGACGGCGTGGCGATCAGGGGGCGCGAGGCCGATACCGGGACGATGTCTCATAGCCCTTCAAAACTTGTTGTCCGTTCGCGCCATGCCGCGGCTCACGCCCTTATCTCTCTGGGCAAGCTGGAGTCTGAGATGATGGCAATCCAGCAACAGCGTCGTGATAGCGGCACGGGCGTCTCCTTGGTGAAAAGCGACAACCGCGTCGACTTCTCCCCTCAACGCTTCTTCTGCCAATTTCTCGGTTGTCTGCGGACGCACGACCTCAATCTCCTTTGGAGCTTCCAATCTGAATATCACCTGCCGCTTTGTTGATGTTCCTATTATGTTCCCATTGCTCCTCGTGTCAAGAATGAAGCGATAGCGCATCATTTGATCATCATCCGAGGCGGCGCGAGACGCCGGGAAGTTCCTGTACGCTTTCGGACTGAAACAATCTCCGGAGGCTTTTGTTTGCTGCCTATCGCAATGAAGCAACGAGGAGGATACCCAATGCTTCTGAGAATGATGGCAGTAACAGCAATGTCGATTGGCCTGGCAATGTCGGCAATGGCACAGTCGGGTGGCGGTTCGGGATCCGGTAGCGGCAGCGGCGGCGGAGCTTCAGGGTCCGGCAACGGCACCACGTCCGGTACGGAGGCTACCGGTTCCGGCAACACCAACTCCGGCGGTGCGGGGGGAAATACGACGATCGGCGCCGGTGCGGCCGGTGCCAACAACTCCGGCGGCGATCCGAATGACTGCCAGCGCCAACAGGCCGGCGGCACCGGTAATCCGGCTCCCACCTCCGGCAACAGCTCGACACAACCTGATGCGGCAAATGCGTGCCAGTAAAAGCTCGCGCCGCTTCATCAACTTGTCCCGGAAGTCAGAGTCACTTCCGGGACACCTGCGTTGGGTGCTTTCCGGCAATGCCGCGGGAACGCCTGGCGATATCTGCCTATCTTGCACGCAGAATTTATGAAGGTTGGCAAAAATTTTTCGCGGCTGGAGCTGATGTCCGTCGATAGGAGCGCCTATATCTTCAGGCGCAGGTTGATTTCGGAGGAGATGAGCTCGGGAAACGCTCCCGTTGTTCTCGATGGAGAGGCTCTCGCTACCGAGTGCAGTGGAAATGGGAGACGTATGCATGAATAAATTTCGAGCATCTTTAACAGCCGGAGCAATTACTCTGGCGGTCATTGCCTCAGCCTGCTCAACGCCGCCAAATTCATATGGCTCGGCATCCGGATATCAGCCGGGCGATTCCATGAATCGGGCCTGCGCCGACGGCTTCCGACCTGGCGACGGGCGTTCGTGCAGCTATTAGGAGCGACGTGCTTCAAAATCCGATGCCGGCACCCAGAACACCCATATCGAACCCTCAGGCGGCATGAGCGATCGACGCCGAGTCTTGTCATTCGCTGCCAACATGAAGAATTTTGATTCTGCAATGATTGGCGGCTTGCCGAAGCGGAACCCTTATCGCTCGTCTCCGTTCCTCTATCCTAACGACAGGAGGAATAAGCCATGGATTGGAACCGCGTCGAAGGTAACTGGAAGCAGATGAAAGGCAAGGTCAAGGAGCAGTGGGGCAAGCTGACGGACGACGATCTTGACGTCATCAATGGTAAGCGCGATCAGCTCGAAGGCAAGATCCAGGAGCGCTACGGCTACGAGAAAGACCGAACTCGGAAGGACATCGACGATTGGTATAATCGCCAGACCTGGTAATTTGCATCATCGGGCAGGGGACGCTGTCTTCGGATGACACGCCCAATCTGAGGGCCTGTCACCTAGACATTTCTCGTTCGTCAGCCTCCCGCTGCCGGAAGACGTGAATCGGTGCACTGGAGTTTTAACCCATTGAGTGCCGCGAACCTTACTGAAAGCCGACACCGGTCGAGCCGTCGTTGCAAGCGCACGCTCTGGGAGCTGCAACAACACTGAAGATCTTGAAAAATGGCTCCCCGGGCCGGAGAGAAAATCCAGATCGAACCGCATAAAAAATTCCATAAAGCTCCAAACCAATCAAACGCTTATGAGAAAGGCAACTCTCTGTTCAACCCGTACGCTTAGTACCCTTCGTAGCTAAAATTTAGTACCCGAGCACCTCGGACTTCTCGCTCAACTCGTCCTGCGAATCCAAAAAAACTCCGATCTAAGCGAGGATTTGTCGGATACGTGTCATAAAGGGTGCTACTGTTGCGGCACGAGCACCCGCATCGGCAAAATATTCATTCATATCGAGCGCAGAGATCGTTCTTTGAACGGATCATGTCCCAGGACGTGGTGTAGCTTAGACGACCACGGCTCATCCCAGAGGGCCGGATGAGTGTCAGCTTGCTGC
>NZ_VCHT01000020.1:0-75259 GCF_005862215.1 Rhizobium sp. MHM7A | reverse complement strand
CGATCTTCCAGGTCGCCGACTACGGCCTCGTCGCCGATCTCTTCGAGGCACTGCCGGAATTGCAAAAGGCGCTCTGAGCGAGGCAAATGCCTTTCTTTCGCACTTGCGAATGACTGGAAAATTATCTTTTATCGGTCTACTACTTACTGCCGGGCGATCCTTCGTCCGGCAGTATTGCTAATAATGCGGCAGCGCGGGGGCGAATGCCGAGCGGGGGTTTGGAGATGAACGCGGTGTTGAAGAATATTGGTGTTATCGGTGCCGGCCAGATGGGCTGCGGCATCGCGCATGTTTCGGCCGCCGCAGGTTACCGGGTTCACATCTACGATCTCTCGCAGGACCGTATCGAATCCGGCCTCGCCACCATCAACGGCAATCTCGCGCGCTTGGTGACGAACGGCAAGATGACCGATGAGGAACGTAAGGCGACCTTGTCGCGTATATCAGGCTCCGCCGATATCAACGATCTCGCCCCGGCCGATCTCGTCATCGAGGCGGCCACCGAGGACGAAAGCGTCAAACGCAAGATTTATAGCCAGGTTTGTCCGGTGATGAAGCCGGAAGCGCTGCTTGCCACCAACACCTCATCGCTCTCCATCACCCGGCTTGCTGCCGCCACCGACCGTGCCGAACGCTTCATGGGCATACATTTCATGAACCCGGTGCCGGTGATGAAACTGGTCGAGCTGGTGCGCGGCATTGCGACCGACGAGAAGACCTTCACCGCCGCCAAGGAGTTCGTCGGCTCGCTGGAGAAGACCGTCACCGTCGCCGAAGACTTCCCGGCCTTCATCGTCAACCGCATTCTGCTGCCGATGATCAATGAGGCGATCTATACGCTCTACGAAGGTGTCGGCACCGTGGACGCCATCGATACGGCGATGAAGCTCGGCGCCAACCATCCGATGGGGCCGCTGCAGCTTGCCGATTTCATCGGCCTCGACACATGCCTGTCGATCATGCAGGTACTGCATGACGGCCTGGCGGACTCAAAATATCGCCCCTGCCCGCTGCTGGTGAAATATGTCGAAGCCGGCTGGCTCGGCCGCAAATCCGGCCGCGGCTTCTACGATTATCGTGGCGAAGTGCCCGTCCCGACGCGATAAACAGACATCATCAGAAAGGGCGAGTGGACCGCACGCACGCCAAATGCTTTCCTTGTCGGGAACGGGAGGAAACGCCATGTCTACCGAAACACCCATGTTCCTGCTGCAATGCTGCGTCCTGATCGGACTCGCTGGCGTCTTCCTCATAAGAGGAGACGGGGACTCCTGAGCGCACTCACGACCCGATCGCACCCCTGATCAGCGCCTTTGCATCTTCGCTGTCCCAGGCGGCAGGCCCGTTCATGGCGGAGATCAGGCAGCCCTTATCGTCGAGCAGCAGCGTCACCGGCAGACCGAAGGCGAGCCCTTCCTTCTTCAGGCTGTTGAAGACGCTGATCGTATTGTCGCGGTAAAGCTGCAGCGCATCAACGCCGATCTCATTCAGGAACGCCTTCGGCTTCTCGTCGTCACCGGTATCGATATTGACCGGCACGACCTGGAACTTGTCGCTTCCCATGCTCTTTTCCAGCGCGTTGAGGGCTGGCATCTCCTCGCGACAGGGCACGCACCACGTGGCCCAGAGATTGAGAAGCACGGTCTTGCCGGCAAAATGGTCGAGCGTGATCGCCTTGCCGTCGGGGCCGTTGAACGAAACCGCTGTCAGCTTGCGCGGCTCGCTGGCGGCGACCATGGCGGCAACCTGACCCTTCATGAGCGGCGTCAGATTGGCAGCGCGCTCCTTTGCCAGCGAGCACTCGGCAGAAGTGCTATCACTGACGCCATTGCCAATCCCCGTCTCCTTCACGTATACCGCTGCCGCACCGGCAACAACGCCTGCAACGGCGGCGATTGCGATCAGTTTTACGGACGGCAGGCCGAAAGGTTTTTTTGTCGTCATTTCATTCTCCAGGACGGGCATCTTCCATGGCCGAGAGCAACACGGACACCAAATCCTCCAACCAGATGTGGGGTGGGCGCTTCGCCTCCGGCCCGGACGCGATCATGGAGGAGATAAATGCCTCGATCGGTTTCGACAAGAAGCTATTCGCGCAGGATATCCGCGGTTCCATCGCCCACGCGACGATGCTCGCCCATCAGGGGATCATTTCATCGGACGATAACGACAAGATCGTTCACGGGCTGAACACGATCCTGGCAGAGATCGAAAGCGGCAATTTCGAATTCTCGCGCCGGCTCGAAGACATCCACATGAACATCGAAGCGCGCCTGGCGACGCTGATCGGACCGGCTGCCGGCCGGCTGCACACCGCCCGCTCGCGCAACGACCAAGTGGCGCTCGACTTCCGCCTCTGGGTGAAGGAAGAGCTTGAGAAGACCGAACGGATGCTGACCGGCCTGATCGCCGCCTTCCTCGATCGAGCCGAGGAACATGCCGAAAGCGTTATGCCGGGCTTCACCCATCTGCAGACCGCTCAGCCCGTCACTTTCGGCCATCACTGCATGGCCTATGTCGAAATGTTCGGCCGTGACCGCTCGCGTGTGCGCCATGCCATCGAGCATATGGACGAGAGCCCGATCGGCGCTGCCGCCCTTGCGGGCACCGGCTATCCGATCGACCGTCACATGACGGCGAACGCCCTGGGCTTCCGCGAGCCGACCCGCAATTCCATCGATACGGTCTCCGACCGCGACTTCGCCATCGAGTTCCTGGCGATTGCCGCGATTACGGGCATGCATCTGTCGCGCCTGGCGGAAGAGATCGTCATCTGGTCGACCCCGCAATTCGGTTTCGTGCGGCTGTCCGACGCCTTCTCGACCGGCTCCTCGATCATGCCGCAGAAGAAGAACCCGGATGCGGCCGAACTGGTGCGTGCCAAGACCGGCCGTATCAACGGCTCGCTGATCGCACTGCTGACGATCATGAAGGGCCTGCCGCTCGCTTATTCAAAGGACATGCAGGAAGACAAGGAACAGGTCTTCGACGCAGCCGAGAGCCTGGAACTGGCGATCGCCGCCATGACCGGCATGGTGCGCGACATGACCGTCAACACAGCGCGCATGAAGGCAGCGGCCGGCTCCGGCTATTCGACGGCAACCGACCTCGCCGACTGGCTGGTGCGCGAAGCGGGCCTGCCTTTCCGCGATGCCCACCATGTGACCGGCCGCGCCGTGGCGCTCGCCGAGAGCAAGGGCTGCGAGCTGGCGGACCTACCGCTCTCCGACCTGCAGGCGATCCATTCTGCTATCACCGATAAGGTCTACGACGTGCTGACGGTCGAGGCCTCGGTCGCCAGCCGCAAGAGCTTCGGCGGCACGGCGCCCTCCGAGGTGCGCAGGCAGATCGCTTTCTGGCGCGCCCGCAACTGAGAGCTAGCAGCATGGGCGCAAAGCAGCCAAGCCTTGCCGCAGGCGCGGAATGGGCGCCCAACAATCGGGGTGCACAAGGTGGATAAACTTCGCTATGAAGATGCCACCATGTCTCGCACAAGAGGATATCCATGCAGAAGAGCTTGCCGCATCTCGTCCGCCTGACGGTGGTTCTCGCCGTCGTCGGCCTTGCCGTTGCCGGATGCGGACGCAAGGGCGATCTCGATCCGCCGAGTGCTGCGGCAACCAAGGAAGGTGACGTTTCCAAACCCACGAAACAGCCGGGAACCGTCGATAAGCCCTTCCTTCTCGATCCTCTTCTTTAAGGCATAAGCCCGTGAACCACTTCGAGTACCGCGACGGCGTCCTGCACGCCGAAAATGTTCCCGTTCCCGAGATCGCCAAGGCGGTCGGAACGCCTTTCTACGTCTATTCCACCGCGACGCTGGAACGCCATTACCGGGTTTTCTCGGAGGCTTTCGCCGATATGGACTCGATGGTCTGCTATGCGATGAAGGCGAATTCGAACCAGGCGGTGCTGAAAACGCTGGGCCGCCTCGGCGCCGGCATCGACGTCGTCTCGGAAGGGGAACTGCGCCGCGCGCTCGCCGCCGGCATTCCGGCAAGCCGCATCATGTTTTCCGGTGTCGGCAAGACCCCGTCCGAAATGGATTTCGCTCTCGAGGCGGGCATCTACTGCTTCAACGTCGAATCCGAACCCGAGCTCGAGATCCTCAACCAGCGCGCCGTCAGCGCCGGCAAAAAGGCGCCGGTCTCGTTCCGCATCAATCCCGACGTCGATGCCAGGACGCATTCGAAAATCTCGACCGGCAGGAAGGAAAACAAGTTCGGCATTTCCTGGGAGCGGGCCCGCGCCATCTACGCCCATGCCGCCAAGCTGCCGGGCATCGAGGTCACCGGCATCGACATGCATATCGGCAGCCAGATCACCGAGCTGCAGCCGTTCGATGACGCCTTCAAGCTGCTTCGGGACCTCGTTGCGACGCTGCGCGCCGACGGCCACACCATCCATCACGTCGATATCGGCGGCGGCCTCGGCGTGCCCTATAAGGATGACAACAATCCGCCGCCGCTGCCGGACGCCTATGCGGCGATCGTCAAGAACCAGCTGCGCGGTCTGGACTGCAAGATCGTCACCGAGCCCGGCCGGCTGATTGTTGGCAATGCCGGCATCCTGGTGACCGAAGTCCTCTATGTGAAGGATGGCGGCGAGAAGACCTTCGTCATCGTCGACGGTGCAATGAACGACCTCATCCGTCCGACACTCTACGAGGCCTATCACGAGATCCGTCCGGTGACGATTTCGGCGGCGAACGCGCCACGTATCCGCGCCGACGTGGTTGGCCCCGTCTGCGAGACCGGCGATTATCTGGCGCTCGATCGCGAAATGGCGATGCCGAAACCCGGCGACCTGATGGCCGTCAGCACTGCCGGCGCCTATGGCGCCGTCCAGGCCGGGACCTATAACAGCCGCCTGCTGGTGCCGGAGGTTCTGGTCAAGGGCAGCGATTTCCATGCGATTCGCCCCCGCAGAACCTATGCCGAATTGATCAGCCTCGACTCGGTTCCGGCTTGGCTCGACTAAACACGTCACGCGAAAGTGTGGATCGCGGCCTGCGTAAAACAGAGAACTGAAGCGCGAAGCGCTGTCTGAAAGATCGCGCCGCGCTTGAAGCAACCATCACTTTTTGGCGAATAAACGTGAAAAGGCGCTATTACCGGCCGCTCGCCCTCGCCTTCGCCACAAAGAGTGTTATCCTTTCGTTCATGAGCGTATTGCCCCGCAATCGCCGGAAGCGCCCTCTGTACCAGAACGCCAGATCGCGGAGACCGGACCGATGACAAGCCCCTCAAGGCAGAAAAAAGGTGCATTTGCGCTCCGTCCTTCGCTTGCCCGGTTGGTAACGACGAAACGCCTGCTGGCGCGCATCGTGCTCTTCTGCGAGCAGCTGCTGCCACCGCTGATGCCGGTCCTCTCCGTCATCGCCATTTATCTCGCAGCCTCCTGGTTCGGCATCTTCCGCAGCGTGCCGGACTGGCTGCGCATCCTGCTGCTGATTTCCTTTTCCGCGGCGTTCCTCGTCTCGCTAGTCCCCTTCCGCCATCTGCGCTGGCCGAAAACCGCTGAAGCCGATCGCATGCTGGAAGAGCGCAATGGTCTGCCGCACCAGCCGGTCGCCGTCCAGGAAGACGAGCCGGTTTTCGATACGCCCTTCGCGCGGGCGCTCTGGCGCGAACACCAGGTGCGCATGGCCGAGAAAATCGCCGCGCTCGATGCCGGCATGCCGCGACCCGATATCGCAGCACATGACCGCTTCGCCCTGCGCGCCATCCCTGCTCTGCTGCTCGTTACCGCTTTTGGCTATTCGCTTTCGATCAACGGCGGCTCGATCGGCGACGCGTTGCAGGCGGCGCCCGAGCAGGTGGCGGTCAATCCGGCCGTTCGCATCGACGCCTGGGTGACGCCACCCTCCTATACTGGCCGCGCGCCGATTTACCTGACCGCCGACGGCAGCGAACAGGCGCCGATCGGTATTCCGCAGTTTTCCGGTCTCACTGTGCGCGTCAGCGGCGGAAAGACGGCCGAAAAGGTCGTGTTCCGCAAGGCAAACGGCGAGGCGCGGGATATCGCCGTGCAGGCGGACACAAGGCCCCAGCAGGCGGCAGCAACCACGGGTGACCAGCCGAATGCTATGCCGGCCGGCCAGATCGCCGTCGCACAGACACATGTGATGAAGCTCGAGGAGAATGGCGCGCTCGAAGTCAACGGCCGCCGCTGGAGCTTCGACGTCCTTCCGGACAAGGCGCCGGAAATCGCTTTCGACGGCTTACCGAAGCCAAGCGTCAACGGCGCGCTCGAGATCGGGTTCACCGTCAAGGACGATTATGGCGTTCAGGAGGCCCATGCGGAGATCGTTCCGGTCGGAGCCGATCCGACCGCGACGCCGCTCTACCCGCTGCCGGAATACCGGCTGGATGTCCCCCGCCGCAACGCTCGCGACGCCAAGGGCGTGACAAGCCGGAACCTCACCGAACATCCGCTTGCCGGTAAGCTCGTGCGCATCACCCTCGTCGCCAAGGATGCCGCCGGCCAAACCGGCCGCAGCCCGCCCTATGAGATGACTCTGCCCTCGCGACCCTTCAACGAGCCGCTCGCCGCAGCCGTCGCCGAGGAACGTCAGGTTTTCGCGCTCGATACCCGCAAGATGCCGCAGGCGATCGCCCTGAACGAGGCGCTGACCATTCGCCCCGAGGAAACGATCCCCAAGCTCACCAATTTCCTGTTGCTGGAATCCGCCTTGGCCCGCATGAAACTAGCAAAGAGCGAGGAGGCGCTGAAGGATACCGCCCAGTATCTCTGGGAGATTGCCCTCGGAATGGAGGACGGTGACCTTTCGCTTGCCGAGCGGAAGCTGCGCCAGGCCCAGCAGAATCTCGCCGACGCGTTGAACCGCAACGCGCCCGACGAAGAGATCAAGAAGCTGATGGACGAGCTGCGCAAGGCGATGCAGGACTATCTGACCGAGCTTGCCCAGCGCATGCAGAATGCCCCGATGATGCAGCAGAACCAGAACGCGCAGAACATCCTGCGCCAGCAGGATCTGGAGCGGATGATGGACCAGATCGAGAATCTCGCTCGCTCCGGCAATCGCGACGCGGCCCAGCAGATGCTCTCGGAACTGCAGCGCATGATGAACAACCTCCAGGCCGGCCGGCCCCAGCGCGGCCAGCAAGGCCAGGAAAACAGCGAAGCCCGCAAGCAGATCGATAAACTCGGGGAGATCCTGCGCGACCAGCAGAAACTGATGGAAGAGACTTTCCGCCTTGATCAGCAGCTCAAGGATCGCATGCAGCGCGGCGAGCTCGATATGGGCGAGAACGATCCGTTGCTCGACGAGATGCCGCCCGGGGAGAACGGCCAGCCGCAGGATCAGCAACAGGGCCAGCAAGGCCAGGAAAGCCAGCAGCCCTCCGACCAGATGACGGCCGAGCAACTGCGCGAGGCACTGAAACAGTTGCGCTCCCGCCAGGACGCGCTGGGCAAGCAGCTTGGCGAATTGCAGAAGAGCCTTGGCGAGATGGGCATGAAGCCAGGCCCGGGCTTCGGCCAGGCGCAGCGCGAGATGGAAGGCGCCGGCCGTGAACTCGGCCAAGGCCGCGGCCAGCCGGCAATCGAGGGCCAGGGCCGGGCGCTGGAGGCACTTCGCCAGGGCGCCCGCGACATGATGAACCAGATGATGCAGGCGCAGCAAGGCCAACAGGGACAAGGCCCGAACGGGCAGGTGGGACAGGGCGACCAGAACGGCCGCGACCCGCTCGGCCGGCTGCGCCAGACCCAAGGACCGGACTTCGGCGACAACGACGTGAAGGTCCCCGACGAAATCGACGTTCAGCGGGCACGAGAAATCCTCGACGCGATCCGCGAGAAGCTGGGCAACAATCCGCCACAGGAGATGGAACGGCGATATCTCGAACGGCTGCTGGACATCCAGTAGACCTATGCCACCACCCCGCACGGGAATTGACTTCTAAAGCGCGTTGCGATCCTTCAGTATCGCTTGCCGCGCTTTAGTCTTTGGTTTTGCATGTTCGCGACCGCAAGACCGCTGCGCAGTTTTACGCGACGAGAGCGCGGGCGACCGCCTTGCGTATGTCAGGAAGCGCGAATGGCTTGGCGACGACGTCGATGATCTTTTCGGCAAGATCGTCGGCTCGTTCGCGCTGTTCGGCATAGCCGGTCATCAGCAGGATCTTCAAGCCGGGAAAAGCGTGCTTTGCCTGATGGGCAAGCTCGATGCCGTCCATCACGGGCATGCGGATGTCCGAAAGCAGCAGGTCATAAGCCCCGTCCTTCAGCTTTTCCAGTCCCTCGGCTCCATCGGCCGCTTCATCGGTCTCGTGACCGTCGAGCCGCAGGGCCCGGGCTACGAAAGACCGTAGGGAATCCTCGTCTTCCGTAATCAGAATTCTTGCCATATGTGCATTGCTCCGTCTTCAGCCCCGCGACGGAAATCACCAGACTTTCCTTTTCGATAGGTAAAGATGGCAAAGCGATGGACGAGATGGTTAACAAGCCGTCTTCGCCGACAATCAGGCGAGGCCTTCTTCCGCTCACGCGTCGCCGGTCACCACGCCGACGAAGGGTAATTCGCGAAACGCATAGGCGACGTCCATGCCGTAGCCCACAACGAAGTAATCGGGGCATTCGAAGCCGACATAATCGGCCTCCAGCTTTTCCTTGCGCTTGACCCGCTTGTCGAGCAGCACGGCGATCGTGACGTTGCGCGCGCCACGTTCGAAGAGCAGTTCCTTGGCAAAAAGCAGCGTCCGGCCGGACTCGAGAATATCGTCGATCAGAAGGACGTCTCGGCCGTGCACGTCGCTGTCGATATCCTTGACGATGCGCACGCCCTGCGAAACCGTACCGCTGCCGTAGCTCGACAGCGTGATGAACTCGACCTCGGGGGCAAGCCCGGTGTCGTGCAGGGCGCGGATCAGGTCGGCGGCGAAGATGAAGGAGCCCTTGAGCACGGCGATGACGAGCAGATCCTTGGTCGGGCCGTTGGCGATCTCCCGCGCCAGCTCATGATTGCGCTCGGCGATCTGCTCGGCGGTGAAGAGCGGCTCGATGTTTTTTCCGCGCACGACAGGCATAGGGGCTTGCTCCATGAAAAGAAGGGTAAGCCGTTAGCACATATGTGCGCCTGAAACAGCCTCGCCGGTTATGAAATCAACGGGATTGGCGCGCCCTGTGGCGGAAAGCCATCACGAATCCCGTTACTTCTACGGCAGGAAGGAAAGCCGGACCTCCGGCAATTTTCTGCCAGAGTGCTGGACGCGGGCCGAAAAGCCCCGGCTTTGGCCGTCGTAGATGACGTCAGCAGGCGGATCAATAACGACGCTTGCCGTCAGCCGTTCGTCGGTCACCAGATCGGCGCGGATCGGATGCACCGTCTGCGTGGTGCCGCTTTCGTTTTCGATGATGCCGTTGATGACGAGCACTCGCATGCCGTTCGCATCACGCGGCGTCACGGTCACATGGGTGAAATGCAGCGGCGCTCTCGAAGAGGCGCCCTCGGCGGAAAGTCCGGAAAAGCCGCCTGCGAGCCCGAAGGCGAGCACGGCAAGCGCCAGCACCAGTACCGCGAAGCTGCGTAGCGACGCGTGCTGCAGCCAGGATTCCGCGCTTCGCAGAGCGGAAGCAGCGATCGTCAGCAGAAGCGGCGGCCGCCCGGCGCTGGCTGCCGCCATGCGCCTGCCGTTGTCGTTATGGATCCGGGAACCGAAATCCCTCGTCCGGACTTTGCTGACCGTCACGAATTCGGCGTCGGAAACATCGGCAGGGTGTGTCGAACGATATTGACGGCGTGCGGGTTCGGGTGGCAGGAAATCATAGGCCTGGCCCGCCGTCCGGCGGCTGAAGGAGGATGCTTCCATGGTGGCTGCCTCGCAGATGTCCACATGGTTTCGCTGCCAGCGATAATCTTGGCATTGAAACGAATCCTTCTCAGTCATAAATTTTAATGGTTAATGCTTCGCAAAGATTGCCATCAAACGGGCGTCTTTCCGGCAAAGTTTACCGGCTGTTAACGGTGTTGGTTAACAAGTCACACTGTGAAACCAAGAACAGACTGAGCTGCCCGTTGATTCACTTCGAGAATGTCGGTTTGCGCTATGGCATGGGCCCGGAAATCCTCCGGGACCTGACCTTCGACATTCCGAAGAAATCCTTTCAATTTTTGACGGGCCCATCCGGCGCCGGCAAGACCTCGCTGCTGCGGCTGCTGTTCATGTCGCTTCAGCCGACGCGTGGACTGATCCGCATGTTCGGGCGCGACATTTCAGAAATTCCCCGGCCGGAACTGCCGCTGCTGCGCCGGCGCGTCGGCATCGTCTTCCAGGATTTTCGCCTGCTCGACCATCTCACCACCTATGAGAATGTCGCTTTGCCCTTACGGGTGCGCGGTAAAGAGGAAAACTCCTATAAAACCGACGTTTTGGAACTTTTGAAATGGGTCGGGCTAGGCGAACGCATCAACGTGCTGCCGCCGGTCCTCTCCGGCGGAGAGAAGCAGCGCGCAGCCATCGCCAGGGCGCTGATGGATCGGCCGGAGGTCCTGCTGGCTGACGAGCCCACCGGCAATGTCGACCCGCCGATGGCCAGGCGCCTGCTCAATCTTTTCCTCGAACTCAATCGGCTTGGTACGGCGGTTGTGATCGCCACCCACGACCTGGCGCTGATGGAACAGGTGGAAGCCCGCCGTATGATCCTCTCGGAGGGGCATCTCGATATCTATGACTGAGCCCCCGTCCAGGAAGCGAGAGAAGGCGCCGGCCCAGGCTGCGGCCCAGCAGAAGCGGCCGGAAATGCGCGTGCGTCCGACCGCGCCGATCTTGCCGCCCTCCAATATTCAGGGCAACGCTCTGATGGTGGTCATATCGATCATGGCATTTCTCGCCTGCCTGACGCTCGGCGGCGTCAGCATGGTGCGCTCGACGGCGGCAAGTTGGGAGAGCCAGATCTCCCGCGAGATCACCATTCAGATCAAGCCGGATGACAATCTCGACATGGAAAAGGCGCTGACGCAGGCGCGCGACCTGGCGCTGACATTCGTCGGCACCAAAAGCGGCCAGATCGTTGACGAGGCAGCCACCGCCCGTCTGCTGGAACCATGGCTCGGGCCTGGCCTCGATCTCAAGGACCTGCCCGTTCCCCGTCTCGTCGTCATCACCATCGACGAAAACAATCCGCCCGATTTCGAAGCGATGCGGGGCCTCCTGAAGGACAGCATCCCGCAGGCGACCCTCGACGATCATCGCACCTGGGTCGACCGGCTGGTCTCGATGGCGCGTACGACGGTGCTGATCGGCGCCGGCGTCCTGCTTCTGGTCTTCTCAGCCATGGTGCTCACCGTTGTCTTCGCCACGCGCGGTGCGCTGTCGGGCAACCGTCACATCGTCGAAGTGCTGCATTTCGTCGGTGCAGAGAGCTCCTTCGTCGCCACCGAATTTCAGAAGCATTTCCTGAAAATCAGCCTTAAAGGCTCGGCGGTCGGCAGCGCGCTTGCCGCTCTTTTCTTCGCCACCGCCGGCTTCTGGCAAAGCCGCACGCTTGCGACGCCGGAGACGGATCAGGCGACCGCGCTGTTCGGCACCTTCTCCGTCGGCGTGCTTGGCTATGCCGGCATCTTCGCGACGATGATCGTCATCGCGCTTCTGACGACCGTCACGGCGCGGCTGACCGTCATGCGGACGATCTACGAAATCGATACATTGCGTTCGGATCCGACACGCACCGACGGCATCGCAAGTTGACCATGCCATGCCGTTTTATCGTGAAAACGTCTGTTCCGCGCCGCAATCAGCGTATAATCACGATTCATGACCATGGGCCATACGACACGCAACCCGATTCGCCAGGACCCGGAGCTTGATCATCCGGCGGGCCTGCCGCCGCGGCGCGGCCCGATCCGCCGCCTGCTGCGCTGGGGCGGCTTTGGCTGCGTCTTGGTGATCGCTCTGGTGTTCGGCGGCTTCCTGCGGTTTGCCGATTCTGTGACAACGCTGAAGCCCCCGGTCGAGCCGAAGGCGGATGCGATCGTCGTGCTGACTGGCGGCTACCAGCGCATCGACCAGGCTGTGGAACTGCTGCAGAAGGGGGCAGGCAAGCGACTGCTGATCTCGGGCGTCCACCCGACGACGACGCCGGCGCAGATTCGCAAGATGACGCAAGGCTCGGCCGATCTTTTCTCCTGCTGCGTCGATATCGGCCATGATGCGATAGACACGATCGGCAACGCCGAGGAGACCTCCAACTGGATCCACGCCAAGGGATACAGAAGCGTTCTCGTCGTTACCAACAATTATCATATGCCGCGCAGTCTCGCGGAACTCTCCTATGTCGACCCAGACATCGAATTCATTCCCTATCCGGTGGTCAATTCGGATCTGAAGACCCGCAACTGGTTTACCGACCCGAACGCGATGCGGGTTATGCTGGCCGAATATGCAAAGGTGCTGTTGGCCGGCGTCCGCAACATCACCGGCTTCGGCCGTCATACGGGACTGCGCTCGGCAGGCGTATCCGCGTCGGACTGAGCTTTTGCATCGGAGCGGCATCAAACGCTTTTTATGACGGGCAATATCGTGTAGGCCGGTCGCGTGAGCATGCCTCGGGAAAATTTCATGACCGCCCTGCGTTCCGTCCTCTTCAACACGATCTTCTACGCCAACCTCATCATCCGGATGATCGTGCTCTCGCCCTATTATTTCGTGGTGCCGCGCCTGACCGCCTATGAGATCCCGAAGACCTGGGCGCGCTCCAACCATTGGCTGATGCGCGTGATCGTCGGCACGACCTTCGAGATCGAGGGTCTGGAGAACTTGCCTGATGGCAGCTATATCCTGGCGCCGAAGCATCAGTCATTCTGGGACACCTATGCGCTGCTGCCCAAGCTCAAGGACCCGGTCTACATCCTGAAGCGCGAGCTGATGTGGATCCCGCTCTTTGGCTGGTATGCGAAGAAGCAGCGCATGATCCCGGTCGATCGCGGCGCCCGCGGCAAGGTGATGGTAGACGTGCTGAGACGCACGAAAGAAGAGCTCGCGACCGGCCGCCAGCTCATCATCTATCCCGAGGGAACGCGCCGTCCGCCGGGTGCAGAGCCGCTCTATAAGTACGGCATCGCCCGGATGTATCGCGACCTTGGCATTCCCGTGGTGCCTGTCGCCATGCATCCCGGGCTCTTCTGGCCGCGGCGGAGCTTCCGTCGTTATCCCGGCCACTTCAAGGTGAAGGTCCTGCCGCCGATTATGCCGGGAATGGATCCCGACGCCTTCTTCGCGCACCTGATGGAGGTGACGGAGCGGGCGAGCGACGAACTCCTCATCGAGACCGTCGAACGCAATCCGCATCTGCCCTTGCCGCCAACCGCAGTTGAAAGATTGAGGGAGCTGCGCAAAGTGAAGGCAGCCACCGCCTGATCTCAGGCTTCGCGCAGCCGCTCCACTTCGCTGACGACCTGCTCCAGCCAATGATCGCGAATACCCATCTGCTTCAGATGCGCGAGTGTGTTGAAGACATAGGCATCGTTCGGACCGGACTGGCCCTTCGCCTCGTTCACCACCCGCGCTGCCGCAAGCGCATCGAGGCTGCCCGCATATTGCTCATGGTCGCGATCAACGATGTAGGCGACCGCCTCCATCCTGCGACCGCCGGCAAACTGCAATCGCACACGGCGCTCCAGATAAACGTTGGTGACGAGCTCGCGGGCGCGGAGATAATCAATCACTTCGTCCCATTTGTCGGGCGAAATACGGAATGCCATGCCGCGGCAGGCTCCGCCCCTGTCGAGACCGAGAACGAGGCCCGGATTGTCGCGCGTGCCGCGATGGACGAAGGAGCGCACGCACAACGAACGCCTGTAACCATGCACCAGAGCCTCTGCCCGCTCCAGGAACTCAAAGCCCGGATTCCACATCAGCGAGCCGTAGCCAAACACCCAAAATTCGTCCATATCGCACGCCAGACCGGAATCAATTTGCGATTCACCATTGGAGAACATCATGGCAGCGTCAAGCCGATCCGGCAGCAGCCAAACCGGCAGCGGCAAGAAATTCTGGTTGCTCGGTGGAGGCATCCTCCTGGTGATCGCGCTTTATACCGGTGGCTGGTTCTATGCCGCGTCGGCGTTGAAGACGACGGTGCTGAAAGCAATCGCGCCACGGGACCAAGCTGGCGTCACCGGCGAATGCGCCGATATCCAGTTCCGCGGCTATCCTTTCCGCATCGGTCTGTTCTGCTCCAAGGTCGATGTCGACGACAACGTGAACGGCGTCTCCGCCACCTTCGGCGCGTTGCGCTCGGCCGCCCAGGTCTATGCGCCCGGCAATATCGTATGGGAGCTCGATTCGCCGGCCGAGATCCGCACCACCAACGGCCTTGCGATCTCGGCTCAGTGGGCGAACCTTCAGTCAAGCCTTGCGACCAGGCTGCAGGGTATCGACCGCAGCTCGACCGTCATCGAGGGCCTGAAGGCGACGGCGGTCTCCTCCTTCACCGGCCAGACCATCAGCTTTGATGCGGCCCGCACGGAAATTCACCTGCGCCAGAACGGCGCCGATCTCGACGGGGCGATCTCGGTGCAGGATGCGAACACTGCGATCAAGGACTGGCCGCAGCTTTTCCCGAAACTGTCAGCCAGCGTCGATCTCACGATTGCCGGCAAGGCCGGTCTGATCGACGGCAGCGACCCGAACGGCCTCAACGGTTCTGCCGGCGAACTGCGGCGTATCGTTGCCGACATCGGCGACGGCAAGGTGATGACGCTCACCGGTCCCTTTTCATTCGATGAGCAGGGCTTTCTCTCGGGGAAATTCAAGCTTGAGATCGAACGCCTCGGCCCCTGGGGCGACAGCCTGAAACAGGCCTTTCCAGATATTGCATCGACCGTCAACACAGCGACGAAGCTCCTGCAGTCGCTTGCCGGCGGCAAGGACAAGGTCTCGGTCGATCTTGTCGTCGACCGCGGCAACGCCACCGTCAGCGGCTTCATTCCGCTCGGTCAGATTCCGCCGATCTAACCGATCTGCTTGATGAAAAACACCTCCGGCACCGATTGCAGGCCGGGCAGCTCGATCGAGCCGGTTTCGATAAACCCGTTGCGGCGATGCCAGTCCTGAGGCCGGCTCTCGTCGCATTCGCTCGACGTCATCAGCAGGCGTGCGCCCTCGCCGCGCATCGCCTCCTCCCAGGCAAGAAACAAGGCGGTGCCGACGCCCGATCGGCGGTGGCCGGGCAGAATGCGGATCATTTCCATATAGGGAAGCCTGCCCCAGAAGCGGGAGAAACGCAGGAAGCCGACTATCTCGCCGGCTTCCCTGGCGACGAGATATTCGCCGAGAGCCACGCACCGTGACACCCATGCCTTGCCTGTTTTGGCATCCTCGCGCACCAGCCAATCGATATCCGTCTGGCTCGCGCTCGCCACCGCCACCATCGCGGCAGCTACTTCTTATCAAGCGCGTGGGGGCGGCCGAAATCAGGCGCGTCGACATCCTGCCCCGCCTGAACGATCGAGCGACGGATAGCGCGCGTGCGGGTGAAGAGTTCGAAAATCTTGTCCCCCTCGCCCCAGCGGATCGCGCGCTGCAGATAGGCGAGATCTTCCGAAAAACGCGCCAGCATCTCAAGGATCGCATCGCGATTGTGCAGGCAGACGTCGCGCCACATCGTCGGGTCGGAAGCGGCCAGACGAGTGAAGTCGCGAAAGCCCGAAGCCGAATATTTGATGACCTCGGACTCCGTCACCGTCTCCAAATCGTCGGCGGTGCCGACGATGTTGTAGGCGATGATATGCGGCAGGTGCGAAACGATCGCGAGCACCTTGTCGTGATGCTCCGCATCCATCTCGTCGACCTTCGAGCCGAGCGCTTCCCAGAAACTGCGCAGCCGCTTCAGCGCCGTCTCGTCGGTTCCCGAAACCGGCGTGAAGATGCACCAGCGGCCTTGGAAGAGGCCTGGAAAACCGGCGTCCGGGCCGGATTTTTCCGTGCCGGCCAGCGGATGGCCGGGGATGAAGTGCACGTTGTCAGGCATATGCGGCTGCATCTGCGCGATCACCGACGCTTTGGTAGAGCCGACATCGGTAACGATCGCGCCACCCTTGAGATTGCCGGCGATTTCCTTCGCCACGCTTTCCGAAGCGCCGACCGGAACCGAAACGATGATGAGGTCGGCATCTCTCACGGCATCGGCAGAAGAGGTCGTATAGCGGTCGCCGAGGCCGAGCTCTTCGGCACGTTGCAATGTCTCGACGCTGCGTGTCGCGACGACGATCTCTTTGGTAAGCCCGAGCCGCCGGATATCGTGAGCAAGCGAAGAGCCGATCAGGCCTATGCCAATCAGCGCTATGCGATCGAAATGCACGCTCATGCCTGACGTCCCATGAATTCCCCGAGCGCGGCGATGACGCCACGATTGGCTTCTTCGGGACCGACGCTCATGCGAAGCGCATTGGGGAAACCATAGCCGCGCACGGCGCGCAATATGTAGCCGCGGCTCGTAAGGAATTCGTCTGCATCCGACGCCCGCTTGCCATCGACCTCCGGGAAATGGATGAGGACGAAGTTGGCGACCGAAGGCGTCACTTTCAGCCCGATGGCTTCCAGCGCCTGGGTCAGCGTCTCGATCCAGGTCTGATTGAAGGCGACGGCCTGCTGAACAAAGGCCTGGTCGCGAATGGCCGCGGCACCGGCGGCGATGGCCGGCGCGTTGAGGTTGAACGGCGCGCGCACGCGGTTCACAGCATCGACGATCTCGCTCGGCGCATACATCCAGCCGACACGCAGCGCCGCGAGTCCGTAAGCCTTTGAAAAGGTGCGGGTCATCACGACGTTTGAGTTGGAGGACACGACCTCGATGCCGGCTTCATAATCGTTGCGGCGCACATATTCGGCGTACGCGGCATCGAGCACGAGCACGACGTGTTTCGGCAGTCCGGCCTGCAGACGGCGGATTTCACTGACGGGAACATAAGTGCCTGTAGGGTTGCCTGGGTTGGCGACGAAGACGATCTTGGTTCTTTCCGTGACCGCGGCAAGGATCGCATCGACATCGACCGTATAATCCTTTTCTCTGACGACGACAGGCGTGGCGCCAGCGCCAAGGATCTGGATCTTGTAGACGAGAAAGCCATGCTCGGTGATGATGCCCTCGTCGCCGGCGCCGAGATAGACATGGCAGAGAAGGCCGAGCAGTTCGTCGGAACCGTTGCCGCAGAGAATGTTTGCCGGATTGAGACCGTGCACGGCGGCGATTGCCTCGCGCAGTTCGATGGCCTGCCCGTCAGGATAACGGCCCAGATTGTCGGCAGCCGCCCTGAAGGCTTCGATTGCCTTTGGGCTGGCGCCGAGCGGCGTTTCGTTGGATGAGAGCTTGTAGACGCGGGCGACGCCCGGCGCATGTTCCTTGCCCGGCACATAGGCTGCGATATCGAGGATACCGGGACGCGGAACGGGCTTGCTCATCTCAACGCTCATGGGTTCGACCTTGGAATTGCCGGAAAATCCGGCTGAAAACACCAAGTGGCATTAAAGCGGAATGTGATTGTTGTCGAGAGGCACGGGCGTGACACAAGCAGGCGGAGAACCCTCGCCATCACTTCAATCTGTTGCGCGTGGTCGGCACGCCGTGGGGTGCAAGAACGGGCACGAAGACGCGGCGGGAGGCGCGTGCAGCGACCGGCAGCCCCTGGTAGAGCCGTTTCTGCGCCTCCACGATGATGACTCCGGAGAAAGCCGGCCATAAGGTGCGGCCGATCCGCTCGAAGGCGCGGCGAAGGCGCAGGATGGTCCGGAGCTTCGACGGCGGAAAGAACAGCGCTTCGGCGGTCGCGCCTGGGGTGAAATTCGTCTCGCGCAGGAGATGCGTCAGCTGACCGCGGGAATAGGGCCGGCCCGAACCGAAGGGGGTGTGTTCCATGCGGGCCCAGACCCCCCGCCGGTTCGGCACCACGATAACAAGCCGTCCGCCCGGCGCCAGCACCCGCCAGAGCTCCTTCAGCGTCTCGCGCGGGCTTTCGGCGAATTCCAGAGAATGCACCATCAGCACCCGGTCGATCGAGGAATCCGGCAGCGGCAGTTCCTCGTCGAAAACAAGCGTCGTCGACGACAGTGAACCCATCGGCCAGTTCACCGCGCCCTGTCCGGCCGGCATGAAGGCGAAGGTGCGTTCGGTATCGGCCTGGAAGCGGTCGAGGAAGGGCACGGCATAACCAAGACCGACAAGACGCTCCTGCGGTAGCCTCACCCAGAGCGATGAGAGCGCCATGGCGATCGACTGCTCGGCAAGACGCCCGAGGTCGGAGTGATAGAATTGACGTAGGTCGACGATATCGGCGTGCATTGCGACAAATGTTATCAGCGGGCGGTTGGACTTCAAGGCCGGACCCACTACATTCCGCAAGAGTCGTGGGACAAGGGATTGTTTGAAGATGAAACCTTTGGAATTAGACGTCTTTCTCTGCCGCACCGACAATTTCGGCGTCCTCGTGCACGATCCGGAGACGGGATTTACCGCAGCGATCGATGCGCCGGAGGAGGCGCCGATCCTGGAAGCGGCGACACGGCGTGGCTGGAAGATCAGCCACATCTTCAATACGCATCACCATACCGATCACGTTGCCGCAAACCTGGCGCTGAAGGAGCAGTTCGGCTGCGAGATCATCGGCCCGATCAACGAGGCCATCGCCATTCCCGGTCTCGACCGTACAATGGCCGATGGTGACAGCTTCCTTTTCGGCGATCACGCGGTCAAGGTGATTGAGACCCCCGGTCACACCGCCGGTCACATCTGCTATCACTTCGTCGACGATAAGCTGCTCTTTGCCGCCGACACGCTGTTTGCGCTCGGTTGCGGCCGCCTTTTCGAACGCCCGGCCGCCGACATGTGGCATTCGCTGCAGAAGCTTGCCGTGCTGCCGGACGAGACCGCCGTCTATTTCGGACACGAATATACGTTATCCAACGCCCGCTTCGCACTGACTGTTGACCCCGACAATGAACGCTTGAAGAGCCGCGCCGCCGAGATAGAGGGCTTGCGCGCAGAAGGCAAGTTCACCATCCCGACCACGCTGGGGCTGGAAAAGGAAACAAATCCGTTTCTGCGCGCCGCCGATCCGGCGATCCGCCGCAATCTGATCATGGAAGGCAAGACGAACGAAGAAGTCTTTGCCGAGATCCGCAGGCGCAAGGACCATTTTTAATGTCGCCTGAGGAGATTATCCGCGAACTCGGCATGCAGCCGCATCCCGAAGGTGGTTGGTACGTGCAGACATTTCGCGACACCGCGGGTGGCGAGCGCGGCCATTCCACGGCCATCTATTATCTGCTGACAAAGGGACAGCGTTCGCACTGGCATCGCGTCCGGGACGCGGTCGAGGTCTGGCATTATTACGCCGGTGCGCCGCTGGCGCTGCACCGGTCGCAGGACGGGGTGACAAGCGAGACCCTGACGCTCGGAACCAACCTTGCTGCCGGCGAGCGACCACAGGCGATCATTCCCGCCAATTGGTGGCAATCGGCCGAGCCGCTTGGCGATTTTACCCTGGTGGGCTGCACGGTTTCGCCCGGCTTCGAATTTTCAACCTTCGAGATGGCGCCGGCGGATTGGAAGCCCGGCGGCTGAGGCTCATTCCGCTGCCGCGGGCTGTGCGAGGCTTTTGCGGCGGAACATTTCCTGGGCAGCCAGCACTGCCCCGCCGGTGACGAGCAGGCAGGCGAGAGCGATGCGCCAGCTCGGCTCGGCAAAGCCGAACAGCGTCAGGATAAGCGTCGAAAGCAACGGCGCCGCATAACTCGCAGCACCGAGGATCTGGATGTCCCCGTTCTTGACGCCATAGTCCCATGCGTAAAAGGCGGCCCCCACAGGCAGGAGCCCGAGCCCGACGATGGCGATCCATTCGAACATCGTTGCCGGCCAGACGGTCGCCTCCAGGGCGAGATGGCAGAAGAGCGACAGGACGGAAGTGACAAGGCAAAAGCCGGTAACGACATCAGTGGAAACGGCTTCGAAACGCCTGGTCAGCAGCGAATAGCCCGACCATGTGAAGGCGCAGAGGAAGGCCGCCCCATAGCCGACCGCATAGGCGCCGTCGAAATCGATGCCGTTGCGGCTGACGATCAGGAAAGTGCCGCAAAGCCCGGCAAGCGCGCCAGCCACGTGATACCAGCGCAACCGTTCACCTGGCAGCAGCGCCGAGCCGACGACGATCAGCAGCGGCCAGAGATAGGCGATCAGTCCGGCCTCCACCGCCGGCGCGTTCCTGAGCGCGGTGAAATAGAGGAAATGGTAGCCGAACAGCCCGGCAATGCCCGTCAGCCAGACCCTGGCCGGCTGCTTCAGCAGCGCCAGCCGCGACGGGTTGTTGATGAGCACCAGGAGGCCGGGAATACTGCCGATCGCAAAGCACAGGGCCGAAAGCTGGAATGGCGGCATCTTGCCCGAGGCAGCCGTAAACAGCGCCAGGAAAGACCACATCAGTATGGCCGTAAAGCCGATCGCAGTTGCACGAAGCTTCACTTGTCCCCCTTCGGAGGCCAAAGCTCCGTCAGCTGACACTGCCGTATTTGACGGCAGTGATCGTCACCATTCCATATTCGGTTGGAATGCGCACGTAAACTGGAGCGTATACATTTGCCGCGTCCGACTTGGCAAACCAGATTTCCATTCGGTCGCTCTTGCTGAGATAGTCGATATCCTTTCGGCCCTTCTTGTAGCCGGAACGCGGCACGAAGCGCACGCCGCAGACGATCGCCTTGCCCTTGAAGCCATCGGTCTTGAAATCCTCGTCACCCTTCGGCGAGAGTACCAGATCCATGCGCGTCTCGCCGTCGAAGATTGGCAGCGTCTGCGAGCAGACCTTGGTATCCCCGGTGAAGACCAGGCCGGAGATCGGATCGAGCACCGAACGCATGTCGCCAGGCGTGACGTCGATCCAGTTCTTCGGCCGTTTCGGCGGCGGCGTCGTCGTCGCCGATATGATGTTGCCGTTGCGATAGCTGACCTCGTAAACGCGGGCCTTCTTGCCGCTCTTATAATAGAGCGAATATTTCAGCGCCTGCAGCCGATCGTTACGGACGACGCCGGTGACGCTGGTCTTTGCCGAGATGGTCTTGATGAGATCGGCAAGGCCGGCGGACTTGATATCACCCGCAATCTTGTAAGAGTGATCGTCCTCGATCTGAGTCAGGAACGCGGCACGCGCGATCGGCAGGCCGGCCAGCGTTACCCGGTATACCGTCTGATGCTGGACCTCGGCCGCCGATGCCGGTATGGCAAGGAGTGCGGCGATAGCCGAAATGAAAATGCGTCTGCCCGAATGAGCCATGAGTGAAGCCTTGTCTTGCCGCGGTCGGCAGCCTTGCCGAGTGCTCTATACTCCTGCCGCAAAGGGAAGAAAACAGCAGCTTTTTGACAGAATTGCGGGAAAGGCCAAGGATTGGCTTGACGCGCGCAGGCTCTCTGACTATAGAACCGCAACTTTCCAATCATGCCTGTTGGATTGCGAGCCCGGTTTTGCCGGGGATGGCAATTCGGTGGCCCGAGAAAAACAAGAATAGGTGTTCCATGTCCCGCGTGTGCGAATTGACCGGCAAGGCCGTCCTGACTGGTAACAATGTCAGCCATGCCAACAACAAGACCAAGCGCCGGTTCCTGCCGAACCTGTGCCAGGTAACGCTGATTTCGGACGCTCTCAACCAGCGTTATCGTCTTCGCGTTTCGGCTGCTGCTCTTCGCTCTGTCGAGCATCGTGGCGGCCTCGATGCCTTCCTGATCAAGGCAAGCGAAAACGAACTGTCGATGCGCGCGCGCCTGCTGCGTCGTCAGATCGTCAAGAAGACCGCCGAAGCCGCTGCTGCGTAAGCTTCTGCACTTCTTTCATACGGCTTCAAAAGGCTTGCACGGATAATA
The DNA here is from genome assembly GCF_005862215.1 of Rhizobium sp. MHM7A. Lineage (NCBI taxonomy): Bacteria > Pseudomonadati > Pseudomonadota > Alphaproteobacteria > Hyphomicrobiales > Rhizobiaceae > Rhizobium > Rhizobium sp. MHM7A. The sequence goes on along the minus strand of NZ_VCHT01000020.1, from coordinate 53,392 downwards.
CCGGTCAAGCCTTTTGCTTTGTCGGTCCGTCTCTCCAACTGGTGGCATCACCCAGGATAAAAAAATGCTGACGACGCGCTATACCGTTGCCTATGTCGCTCTGATGACGCTTGTCGTCGTCGCGTCAAACTTCCTCGTCCAGTTCCCGCTGAACGTTGAAGTCGCCGGCATCAATCTCGCAGACATCCTGACCTGGGGCGCCTTTTCCTATCCAGTCGCCTTCCTGATCACCGATCTGACCAACCGCCAGTTTGGTCCGCAGGCTGCGCGTAAGGTCGTCTTTGCCGGCTTTGTCGTCGGCGTGACGCTGTCCTTCTTCACTTCGGTGCCACGCATCGCCATCGCCTCCGGCTCCGCCTACCTTGCAGGACAATTGCTCGATATCGCCGTCTTCAACCGCCTGCGCCGCCAGGCCTGGTGGCGCGCGCCGCTCTTGGGCTCGCTGGTCGGCTCGGCGCTCGACACGGTGATGTTCTTCTCGCTGTCCTTTGCCGCGTTTTTCGTCTTCCTCGGTCCGAACGAACCCTTTGCGCTGGAAGCAGCTCCTGTCCTCGGCATCTTCGCCGCTGAGGCGCCACGCTGGATTTCCTGGGCGATCGGCGATTTCGCCGTCAAGATGATCGTCGGCCTCGTCATGCTGCTGCCCTATGGCGCGCTGATGAACGTGCTGCGGCCGATGCAGCCCGCACGCGTCAGCTAAAGCCTTCAACGCTGCCGGACCGCGCCGGTGGCGATTGCAGGATGCAGCAGAACCTCTGCAACCAGATCATCGATATCCCTTGACGAATCGAGCCGCAAAACCGGGGCCTTCTGCGTTTCCAGCCATTGCTCATGCGCTGCAAGACTGCGGCGTTCCGGACCGGCCGTATCGTAACTTGCCGCCCATTCCATGAATTCCCCGCTTTTGATTTCCATATCGCCGCCTGGGCCGATCCTGTCTCCGTAGCGGGCGATCTCCCGCGCGCGGATCCGCGCCATCCGCAGCTCCGGCTCGCTCCTGAGGAACACGATCAGATTGTAGAACGGCTCGATCTGCCTCGCCCATTTGAGCGCCGATCCGGAGAGGACCCAGCCGTCATGCCGTGCCGCTTCCGCAAGCAGCAGCCGAATGCGTTCGTCGGCATCCCGCGGCGTCGTGAATGGCGGGTCGGTCGGCAGCCAAAAGAAATCGTCTGTATCGAGGTGGGCAAGATCGAGCCGTTCGGCAAGTGTATGGCCGAGTGACGTTGTGCCGGAACCGGACGCGCCTGTGATATGAATATGCACCATGATTGTCCCTCCGAAGGCTCCTCTCGATGCGACAATGGGATAGTCGAGGCATGTGACGTCAATCTGACGCCGCGCTGACCATACGGCTATCGGAGAGACGGAATTCCAGCATCAGATTGCGCTGCAGGATCGAGTGGTTGTCGTCCGACACCATAATGATGTGGGTCGTGCCGTCGGCGGCCTGAAACACGTCCAGCCCTTCCATGTTGTCGATCTGCGAGTTGAAATTACCTTCAAGCAGCAATTGGCCATCAACGACGGCACCCGGCCGGATATCGGCGCCTTTGATGCGCCGAAGCCGCATGCCTATGCCTTCGGCCATATTGAACCGCCGCTCCAGGAGCAGCAGATCGCCATTCGGCAGGAAGGCGCCGTCGGTGACGTCGAAGCTGCCGTCGCGTTTGATCGAGAATAGCCCTTTCAGCGGCCCGTTGAGAATTGCCGCCGCGCGGTTGCCCTCGCTGTCGAGGCCGCGCTCGGAGACGATGACCACGCCACTCTTCAACGGACTGGAGGCGGGCGAAACCGCAATGGTTTCGATACCGCGATTGTCTCTCAGCATCTTGCGCGGGACGAGGATGGGCAGGGTAGTAATCGCACGCGAGTCGGCAAAGCCGGGATCGGGATAGACGTCGACCCGATGGGCCTGCTCGAAAGAGACCAATATCCTGTCGCCGTCGAGCGCCACCCCCTCGGCATCCATATGTCCTTTGCCCTCAAGGCTACGACCGGCGCGGTCCTTCAACGGGGTGATCTCGACGGCCGAAAGGCCCGAAAGTCTGCCCCTGCCGTCGCGCTCGATTCTGCCGGTCAGCCACTGGCCGGTATCGAGCACGACAATGAAGTGTTTCTGGTCCTGCCGGAAACGAATGGAGGAAAGCGATCCGAACAGCGCGCGGCTGGAAACCATCTCCAGCCCGCCGAGAAATTCCAGCGATCCGAACTTCGTCTCCGATGACCCGATCCTGAAATCGGTAATTTGCCGGCTAATGACGGGGATCTCGTCGCCAGCGAGGGACGCGGAAACACTCCCCGCGAGGCAGAGCAAAACCGATGCCGCGTGGCAGAGGCGCTTCACCATCATTCCGCGTTTTTCCTTCCAGGAGCGTCAGCCGGCACGGCGTAACCGGCCGCCGCGGGGCTGGGCGGATTGATCTTCGAAGAGTGAGGCAAGCTGTTCGGTCATCGCGCCGGCAAGCTCGTCCGCATCCACGATCGTCACAGCGCGGCGATAGTAGCGCGTCACGTCGTGACCGATGCCGATCGCGAGCAATTCCACAGGCGAGCGCGTCTCTATCTGCTCGATGACGGCACGCAGATGCCGCTCGAGATAGTTGCCCGGATTGACCGACAGCGTTGAATCGTCGACCGGCGCGCCGTCCGAGATCATCATCAGAATGCGGCGCTGCTCGCGACGGGCAAGCAGACGATTATGCGCCCAGATCAGCGCCTCGCCGTCGATATTTTCCTTGAGCAGGCCCTCACGCATCATCAGACCGAGATTAGCGCGCGCCCGCCGCCACGGTGCGTCGGCCGACTTGTAGATGATATGTCGCAGGTCGTTCAGACGGCCCGGCGTCTGCGGTTTGCCGCCGGCAAGCCAGGTTTCGCGTGCTTGGCCGCCTTTCCAGGCTTTCGTGGTGAAGCCGAGAATTTCGACCTTGACGCCGCAACGCTCCAGCGTGCGGGCGAGAATGTCGGCGCAGGTCGCGGCAACCGTGATCGGCCGGCCGCGCATCGAGCCAGAATTGTCGATGAGCAGGGTGACGACAGTGTCTCGGAACTGCGTGTCGCGCTCCATCTTGAAGGAGAGCGGCTGCATCGGATCGATGATGATACGTTGCAGTCGGGCCGTGTCGAGATAGCCCTCCTCCAGGTCGAAATCCCAGGAGCGATTCTGCTGCGCCATCAGGCGACGCTGCAGCCGGTTGGCGAGACGCCCGACCGCGCCCTGCAGATGCGCCAGTTGCTTGTCGAGGAAGGCGCGCAGGCGCTCCAGTTCGGCGGCGTCGCAGAGTTCCTCGGCGGTGATGATCTCGTCGAACTCTTCCGTATAGACGTGATAATCGACTTTCTCGTTGAAATCGGCGAAAGGCGTGTTCGGACGGCGGGTCTCGCCCGGCGTTTCCGAATCGTCCTCACCTTCTTCCATCATGTCGTCGTCGGAGATCTCCGCGCCTTCGGTCTCGCCGTCCTCCATCTGCTCATCGGCGACCTCGCTGTCTTCCACAGGGGCGGCATCGGTGCCGGCATCCTCGTCGACCTCGTCCTGGTCCTGCTCATCGCCGCTCGGCTGGTCTTCCTGCTCCGACTGATCGTCATTGTCGGCTTCGCTGTCGTCGTCGCCGTACTCCTCCGCCATTTCCATGGCCGACAGCATATTGCGGATAACCCTGGCGAAAGCCTGCTGGTCATTAATCGCCTCCGACAGGTTGTCGAGCTCGGAGCCCGCCTTGTCCTCGATGAAGCCGCGCCATAGATCGAGCACCTTGCCGGCGGATGCCGGTGGCCGCTGGCCGGTCAGTTTCTCACGCACCATCATCGCAACGGCTTCGCCGATCGGCGCATCTTCCTGGCGTTCGATACCCGTGAAGTTTGCCTTGGAATATTTCTCCTCTGTCATGGAGCGCAGGTTCGACGCCATGCCCTCCATGCGCAGTGCGCCGATCGATTCGACGCGCGCCTGCTCGACCGCATCGAAAATCGCCCGCGCATCCGAGCCCTGCGGCGCCATCGTCGCATGCACCTTCTCGTCATGGCAGGCAAGACGCAAAGCCATGGAGTCGCCGAGCCCGCGGGTGACCGCCAGCTCATGCGCCGTCGGCCGTTTGGAAAGCTCCGGCAGCCGGATGCGCTCGCCGGTCATGCCCGGCCGTTCATTGGCGAAGGTCACCTCGACGTCGCCGTCGCCGGCGATCGAGCGCACGCAGCCGGTTATCGCCCGGCGCAAAGGCTCCACGTCGACCGGCGCGCCTGGCTTTGCTTTCGAATTGTCACCGCGAGCTGCCATGATCGGTCGGTCTCAGGCTCCGAGAACGATGTTCGCGGCACTTTCCTTCAGCTCGACGCCGAAGGCGCGCTGATAGTGCTCGGCGACCAGCGGGCGCTCCAGCTCGTCGCACTTGTTGAGGAAGGTGACGCGGAAGGCGAAGGCGAGATCGCCAAAGATCTCGGCATTCTCGGCCCAGGTGATGACCGTGCGCGGGCTCATGACGGTCGAAAGATCGCCGTTCATGAAGGCGGCGCGCGTGAGATCGGCAACACGGACCATCTTCGACACGATCTCGCGCCCGTCCTTGTCCTTGCCAAAGCTCTTCACCTTGGCGGCGACAATGTTGACTTCGTGGTCATGCGGCAGGTAGTTCAGCGTCGTCACGATCGACCAGCGGTCCATCTGCGCCTGGTTGATCTGCTGCGTGCCGTGATAGAGGCCTGTCGTATCGCCGAGGCCGATCGTGTTGGCGGTGGCAAATAGGCGGAAGGCCGGGTGCGGCCGGATGACGCGGCTCTGGTCGAGCAGCGTCAGGCGGCCTGAGGATTCCAGCACGCGCTGGATGACGAACATCACGTCGGGACGGCCGGCGTCATATTCGTCGAAGACCAGCGCGACATTGTGCTGATAGGCCCAGGGCAGGATGCCATCCTTGAATTCCGTGACCTGCAGCCCGTCCTTGACGACGATCGCGTCCTTGCCGACGAGATCGATACGGCTGACATGGCTGTCGAGGTTGATGCGCACACAAGGCCAGTTGAGACGCGCCGCCACCTGCTCGATATGCGAGGATTTGCCCGTGCCGTGGTAGCCGGAGATCATCACGCGGCGGTTATGCGCGAAGCCCGCGAGAATGGCGAGCGTCGTCTCGCGGTCGAACAGGTAATCAGGATCGAGATCCGGCACATAGGCGTCACCCTTGCTGTAGGCGGGAACGCGGATGTCGGAATCAATGCCGAAGGTCTCGCGGACCGAAACGGTGGTGTCGGGCAGTTCTGAAATATCGAGGTCGATCTTGCTCATCATGTCTCCAAGGCGGGTGAAGCCACCCGGCCAAACTGTCTCAGGCCATGTCGCAACCGTGACGCCGCGATTTTATTCCGCGCCCGTCCAGGTCGGAACGTCGGCGATACTTCTCCGGGACTGAAACGAAACCTCGGCGGGATGATGACCGCTTGCGAGCATTCTTGAAAGAGTCCCGGACAAGAAACGCCGCGTCCGGAAGGTCGGCCGAGGCGATGTCGGAAAAACACGCAGATAGGAGCCGCGTTTGCCTGCGGCCTCAGCCGATTTGGACCATACCCGATTGAAGCCCAAGAGCAAGGACGGGAACTAACAAAAACCGTTCTGCTTCAACAATTGATAGGCCTGGATGACCGCGCGGAAACGCTCTTCCGAGCCGCGATCGCCGCCATTGGCATCCGGATGGTGCTTCTTGACCAGTTCCTTGTAGCGACTTTTGATCTCCGCCGAGGTCGCATTGGCGTTGAGGCCCATCGTATCGAAGGCTTTGCTTTCGAGCGATTTCAGCTTGCGCGCCTGGGGAAAGCGCGGGCCGCTGCTCTTGCCGCCTTCCTTGACGAAGCCGAAGGGATCGCGAACACGTGTATAGGCACCGGAGCGGACTTCCGAATGCAGCGGACTGTCCTTGGCCGACTTGTTGACGCCGACGGTCCATGTCGGACGATGGCCGGTGATCGCCTCTTTCTGGTAGCGCGCGATCTCGCCGTCCGAAAGGCCGGAGAAATAATTGTAGCCCTTGTTGTATTCCTTGACGTGCTCGAAGCAGAACAAAAAGAACTGGCCTTCCGCATTGCGTCCCACAGGCGCGCGGTGCGAACCTTTTTTGTCGCAGCCGTCCCACTGGCAGGTAGGCGGTGCCTGCTCTGCCTCCTGCTCGCGTTTGCGGCGTGTCCGGATGCGATCGAAATATTTGGAATCAAGTCTCATGACGGCGCTAATTATGGGGCTGTCGCGAGGTGACAACAAGAATTGACAAACGCGAATGTTGCTGGCTTGGTGGGAACCCTTTTCGCGAAGCAGCAAGACCGGATGATGACCCTGCGGACCCGCATCGAAGAAAAACTTGTCGAAGCCTTCGCGCCCGAACGCTTGAGCGTCATCGACGAGAGCCATCTGCATGCTGGCCACCAGCCTGGCATCACGGGCACCGGCGAAACCCACATGCGGGTGCGGATCGTTTCGGCAAGATTTACCGGCCTCTCCCGCCTGGCGCGCCACCGGGCGATCACCGACCTCTTGAAACCGGAGCTCGATGCCGGCCTGCACGCGCTGGCCGTCGAACCGGCGGCGCCCGGTGAACCCACCCGCTGGTAGCGGCACAACAGCCTATATGGATATAGGAAGCAGACAATCCAAGCCGGATCAGGCTGGTTTCTTATCGTCCTCCTGCGCGGGGCGGATGCGCAGCTTGGTGATACGGTTTTTTTCCCGCTTCATGACGACGAAACGCTTGCCGTGGAAGGTGAAGGCCTGGCGCTCTTCCGGGATGGTCATCGATTCATGGATGACGAGGCCGGCGATCGTCGTCGCCTCCTCGTCGGGCAGGTTCCAGTCGAGCGCCCGGTTGAGGTCGCGGATCGGCACGCTGCCATCGACAACGACCGAGCCGTCCGCTTCCTGACGCACGCCCTGCACGTCGATATCGTGCTCGTCGGAAATGTCCCCGACGATTTCCTCCAGAATATCCTCCAGCGTAACGATGCCCTGGACCTCGCCATATTCGTCGACGACAACGGCGAAATGCTGCTTGCGCCGCAGGAAGGCATTGAGCTGGTCCTCGAGATTGGTGCTGTCGGGCACGAACCACGGCTTCTGGGCGATCTTCACGATATCGAGGTTCTGCGGCTCCATGTTCGGCTCGGCAAGCGCCCGCAGGAGATCCTTGGCATGGACGACGCCGATGATGTTGTCGATCGTGCCGCGCCACAGCGGCATGCGCGTGTAGGGGCTTTCGAGGATGCCCCGCACCACCGCTTCCGGCGGATCGTCGGCATTGATCGCCCGCATCTTGGTGCGATGGACCATGATGTCGGATAGTTCCAGCTGGCTGAGGTCGAGCACGCCGCCGAGGCGGTCGCGGTCGGCCTTAACAACCGATCCTTCGCGGTGCAGGAGATCAACGGCGCCACGCAGCTCCTCATGCGCCGTCAGCATCGATACTTCCCGCGACAGATTGATGCCGAAGAGCGCCAGGATCTGCCGCACAACAGCATTGACGAAGGAGGACGCCGGGCCGACGACGGCGACGAAGAGTCTGGCGGGAAGTGCGACAGCAAGCGCGAAGCGTTCCGGCGTCGAGATCGCCCAGCTCTTCGGCAGCACTTCCGCGAAGATGACGAGGATGATGGTCATGGCGAGCGTCGCCAGCGCCACGCCCGAACTGCCGAACAGCCCGAGCAACAGGCTGGTGGCGATAGAGGAGGAGAGGATGTTGGCGAGATTGTTGCCGATCAGCAACGCGCCGATCAGCCGGTCGCGCCGTTCGATCATCTGCCGGACCAGGCCGGCGCGTTCGTCGCCGTTGACCTCGAGCGTATGAATGCGGCTGCGCGAAACGGCGGTGAGCGCGGTCTCCGAGCCGGAGAAGAAGGCAGACAGGAGCACGAGCGCGGTGATCGAAAGAATCTCCGGCCAATAGGCCGCGAGAAATGTCAGAACGCCGTCGATCGTCGTCAAGGATGTTTTTCCCGCAGAAAGCTGATTACTTCGGACGCCGGAACGTCATCGGCGACGAAGGACTGACCGATACCGCGTGTCAAAATGAAGGTGAGCTTGCCGCTTTTGACCTTCTTGTCCTGTGCAATCGCATCCATCAGCGATTCCGCCGGCGGCAGCTCGCCCGGAATATCCGCCATGCGAGTCGGGAGGCCGACCTCCTTGAGGTGCCTTTCGACGCGTTGCGCATCGTCTGGGCTAGCAAGATTCATTCGTGCGGAAAACTCGTGCGCCAGCACCATGCCGATCGCGACACCCTCGCCATGTACCAGGCGGCGGCTGTCATAGCTGGTCGCCGCCTCCAGCGCGTGGCCGAACGTGTGGCCGAGGTTGAGCAGCGCCCGCTGACCGGTCTCACGCTCGTCGGCAACGACGACGTCGGCTTTGGCCCGGCAGCTGGCGGCAATCGCCTCGATGCGGGCGGAGCCGCCGGTAAACACCGACTTCCAGTTCGCTTCCAGCCAGGCGAAGAAACCCGGTTTGTCGATGAGCCCATACTTTGCGACCTCGGCGTAACCTGCGCGGAATTCTCGCTCGCTCAGTGTATTCAGCACATCCGTATCGGCCAGAACCAGGTCCGGCTGATGAAAGACGCCGATCAGGTTCTTGCCATGTCGGGGGGAATTGATGCCGGTCTTGCCGCCGACCGAGGAATCGACCTGCGACAGCAGCGAAGTCGGCACCTGGACGAAGCGCACGCCGCGGCGGACGATTCCCGCCGCGAATCCCGAAAGGTCCCCAATAACGCCGCCGCCGAGCGCGATGACATAGTCGTTGCGTTCGACGCGGGCTTCCAGCACCCTGTCGCAGACATCGATGAGATGTTCGAAGCTCTTCGTCTTTTCACCTGCGGGCAGCACGATCTCTGCCGAGACAATGCCCGCCGCATCGAGGCTCGCGACGAGGGCGCCGAGATAGAGCGGAGCGATATTTTCGTCGGTGACAATAGCCGCCTTGCGGCCCTTGAGGCGCGAGGCGATCTCAGCGCCGGCCCGCGCAATCAGCCCCGGTCCGATAAGGATATCGTAGGCGCGCTCGCCGAGCGGCACATGCACCGTCTGGACGGCGGTGGTGGAGCTTATCGCATTCATGATGCTGCACTTTCTTTCTGTTCGACCACAGCCTTCAGCACCTCGTCTGCCATGATTTCCTTGCGCACATCACGCGAGAGTACGGTGAGGTCTGCCTGCGCATAGATCGGATAACGCGCGTTCATTAGGTTTTCGAGCGTCTGTTTCGGGTTTTCGGTTTTGAGCAACGGCCGCGTGTCACGCTTGTTGACCCGCTCCCACAGCACGTCGATATCCGCCTTCAACCAGATCGAAAGGCCACCCTTCTTGATATGCCTGCGCGTGCGCTCGTTGATGAAGGCGCCGCCGCCGGTGGAGACGACGCGCGGTCCGCTCTTCAAGAGCCGTTTCATCACCCGCGTTTCCAGTGCCCGGAACTCTTCCTCGCCGTAGGCTGCGAAAAGTTCGGCGATCGTCATGCGCGACACCCGTTCGATTTCATGATCGCTGTCGATGAAGGGAATGCCGAGTTGACTGGCGACGATGCGCCCGACGGAGGATTTTCCGGCGCCCATCAGGCCGACGAGGATCAGATTGCGTGAACCGAGCGCGGCGCGAGCTCTGTCTTTCAGGCTGTCAGCAACGGTCAGCAGTGGTTCACTCATCGGTCCATTCACACTTTGTTTGCAAACCGTATCGACAAATGCAGGTGGAGCGTCAAGTCGCGGACAAGGGAATCATTGCTTGAATGGCGCTTCTTGCACTTGCGAATACGCTCTTATAACAGAAGCAGAGCATGAAGGAGTTGCCGGATGCCGACCCTGTTCCGTTTCCTGTTCTTCTGCGCGATCCTCGCCGGGACGGTTTACGGAGCGATGTGGGCGCTCGTGACCTTCGTCGAGCCCGAGCCGCGTGACGTGACGATCCGTATCCCCTCCGAGCGAGTGAACCCGCCGGCGACGGGCACGATCGACACGACGGGGAAGTGAGTGAGATGATGGATCTAAGCCGGGCGCACGTGGAATCCTTCCTGGAAATGATGAGCGCCGAACGCGGTGCTGCCGCCAACACTCTGCAATCCTACCAGCGCGACCTCGACGACATCAGCGCTTTCCTGAAGGGCCGCAGCATAAGGTTGACCGAGGCCGCCTCCACCGATCTGGCCGCCTATCTCGCCTCGCTCGCGCGCCAAGGTTTCAAGCCCTCCTCGCAGGCGCGCCGGCTCGCCGCCATGCGGCAATTCTACAAGTTCCTCTACGCCGAGGGTCTGCGGACCGACGACCCCACGGGCGTGCTTGACGCGCCGAAGAAGGGGCGTCCGCTGCCGAAGACGATGGGGGTCGAGGAGGTCGGCAGGCTGCTGTCGCAAGCGCAGGCCGAAGCCGACGACCCGGCCCCGGGCCAACTGCAGCGCCTGCGCATGCTGGCGCTGCTGGAACTGCTATATGCCACCGGTATGCGCGTCACCGAACTCGTCTCGCTTCCCGCCCGCGTGCTCGACCAGGAGGGCCGCTTCCTGATGATCCGCGGCAAGGGCAACAAGGAGCGCCTGGTGCCGCTGTCGCACTCGGCGATTGCAGCCCTGAAGTCCTATGGATGCCTGCTGTCGGCCGAAAACGCGGCGGCGAAGGAGCCGCAGGAAAGCCCGTGGCTCTTTCCCGCCGCCTCCAAGGAGGGATATCTGCCGCGCCAGGTTTTCGCGCGCGACCTCAAGAACCTGGCGATCCGCGCCGGCCTGACGCCGTCGCTGATCTCGCCGCACGTCATGCGCCACGCCTTTGCCAGCCACCTGCTTGCCAACGGCGCCGATCTGCGCGTCGTGCAGGAACTCCTCGGCCATTCGGACATTTCGACCACACAGATCTACACGCATGTCCTCGAAGAGCGGCTGCAGCAGCTCGTCCAGACTCATCACCCCCTTGCCAAACAGGCGAAAAAGCACGAATAGGACCGGCGACAAGGGGCGGAACCAGGAAAACGCCCTGGGCACAAGGAACGGAAACGCACCTCATGCACAATTATCTCGACTTCGAAAAGCCGATCTCCGACCTCGAAGGCAAGATCATCGAGCTGAAGAAGCTCGCAACGGAAGACGAGAGCATCGACACCACCGATGAGATCGGCAGGCTGGAGGTTCGCGTCCGCGAAGCGATCGTCGAAATCTATTCCAAGCTCAATCCCTGGCAGAAAACGCAGGTGGCCCGGCATCCGCAGCGGCCGCATTTCGTCGATTACGCCAAGACGCTGTTCCAGGAATTCACGCCGCTCGCCGGCGACCGCAAATTTTCCGAGGATGCCGCGATCCAGGCGGGCCTTGCCCGCTTTCGCGGCCAGCCGGTCGCCGTCATTGGCCAGGAAAAAGGCAACGACACCAAGACGCGCCTGAAGCACAATTTCGGCAGCCCCCGCCCCGAAGGCTACCGCAAGGCGATCCGCATCCTTGAAATGGCCGACCGTTTCGGCCTGCCTGTCATTTCGCTGGTGGATACGGCCGGCGCCTATCCTGGCGTCGGCGCTGAAGAACGCGGCCAGGCCGAGGCGATCGCTCGCTCGACGGAGATGTGTCTCGGCGTAAAGGTTCCCCTCGTTTCCGTCGTTATCGGCGAGGGGGGTTCGGGCGGCGCGATCGCGATCGCCACCGGCAATCGGGTCTATATGCTCGAGCATTCGATCTACAGCGTCATCTCGCCGGAAGGGGCGGCCTCCATCCTCTGGCGCGATTCCACCCGCGCCCGCGAGGCGGCAACCAACATGAAGATCACCGCCGAAGACCTGAAATCGCTCGGCGTCATCGACGGCATCATTTCCGAGCCGCTCGGCGGCGCGCATCGCGATCCCGACAGCGTGATAGCGGCAACCGGGGATGTCATCGCCAATGCACTGGGCGAAATGGCATCGCGTTCGGGCGAGCAGCTGCGCAACGAGCGGCGTCAAAAATTCTTGAATATGGGCCGCAATCTCTAAAGCAAGACTTGGCACCGCGTCGATTGCGGCCAAACCTTGGCCACATTAATGTTATCTGTGACATTTGCGCTTGCGGGGGTATTCCGGGCAAGTCATAGGCTGTTAAGAATTTGTGAAGTATAAGCCACTTATGATTCCGCGTCGTGCCCGGACTCGATAGGCGGACCGGGTCGCATCATCTTTATGGGCTAGTTTGAATGCGCATACGTCATTTTGCCTATGTTTCCCTCATGGCGCTGGCTCTGTCCGGCTGCAATGACGCGTTGGAAACCGCGCAGGTCGATCTCTCCAAGGTCAAGAACAAGGTCGAGCAGCCGCTTCCCCCCCATATCCTCGCCCAGATGTCCGCCAAGAGCATGGATCGCAATTCGCCGATCATGATCCGCATCTTCAAGGAAGAAGGGGCGCTCGAGATATGGAAGGCGAAGACCGACAACCGTTTCGACAAGATCGCCGATTACAAGATCTGCGCCTGGTCCGGGCGTCTCGGTCCGAAGATCAAGACCGGCGACCGGCAGGCGCCGGAAGGCTTCTACGAGCTCACACGCGCCAACCTCAATCCCAACTCGAAATATTATCTGGCGATCAACACCGGCTTTCCGAACCGCTACGACGCGGTGAACGGCCGCACCGGCTCCGATCTGATGATCCACGGCGCCTGCTCGTCCTCCGGCTGCTATTCGATGACCGACCAGCAGGTGCTGGAGATCTATGCATTTGCCCGCGATGCCTTCAAGGGCGGCCAGTCGACGGTGCAGCTGCAGGCGTTCCCCTTCCGCATGACCGCGGAAAACATGGTCAAGCATCGCCTCGACCCGAACTACGACTTCTGGAAGATGCTGAAGGTCGGCTACGACAATTTCGAAGTGACGAAGCGTCCGCCAGAGGTGAACGTCTGCGAAAAGAAATACGTCTTCAATCAGCAGGCGACCGATGGCGGCGCCTTCAATGCCGCGGGCAAATGCCCTGCCATGTCGACGCCGCCGGCACTGACGGCAGCGCTTGCCTCCTATGGCAAGACCTATGAAGCCGACTATGCCAAGGCGATGAGCAAATATGAAGGCCTTGCCTGGTACGACCCGTCCGAGGCCGAGCGCAAGGCCGTGGTCGCCAAGCTGCGCAAGGGCCGCGAACTTGCGTTCGCGCCGACCGGCACGTCGCTCGAAGCCGGCCGCATGGTCAAGATCGCGGAACTCGAAGACCTGATGGCCAAGCGCACCGCCCAGAGCCTCACCGCCAACTCCGCTGCAGGCGCGACACCTGCAGCGCCGGCCCAGCCCCAAGCAACGACCCAGTCCCAGGCAACGGCCGTCGCCGCCGCAACACCTGCAGTCGTGCCGGTGCCGATGCAGAATCCGCTCGCCTATACCGCGCCCGAACCGCAGGAAACGGCCGACGCCGCGGCAAAGAAGCCATTCTGGAAGTTCTGGGCGCGGAACTGAACGGCTTGAACCCCGTTCTCTACGATCTTCGCGGCCTGAAATGCCCGCTGCCCGTGATGAAGACACGCAGGAAGCTTGCCGCCATGGCAAGCGGCGCGCTCATCCTAGTCGATACCAGCGATCCCTTAGCAGTGATCGACATGCCGCATTTCTGCAATGAGGATGGCCACGAGCTGGTCGAGACCGAAAAAACTGAAAGCGGCCACCGCTTTCTGATCCGCAAGCGCTAGATATCCATCCCAAAGCGGCTGCCGCCGTGGCGCACCTACAATTTTTCCCGGTCGTGCTCCCGCCGCCGACCATCGCTCGATCGACCTTGAAAATTCATCATACAACTTTCCAGCTTTTGTATGTTGACATTATGTCATGGTGGTTTTAGCCATAATGAGCCGGTTGGAGGAGCGGCAGGATAGGGGAGGCTGGTCGATCCAAGTCTTCTGTTTCCACGGGAAGAGCGAAAGCACCTGCATGTAGATGAAAACAGCCGTGCCATCGGTTCGATGGGCACGATCGATCCGCATCGGCATGCCCGGTTGGCCTCTTCCCACACGCCTTTTCAATCGTACCGACGCCAGTGCCTGATTGTGGAATGGCCGGAAAAGGCGGCGTGTGCAGGGTTCTGTCCTTGTATTCGCAAAGCTGGTGTGCCGATTATGAAAAGTGAATTGTCATGCAATACGGGAGGATAGCATGAAAAACTTCGTTAAGCTGGCAGCAGGTCTGATGGTCGCTGCCGCGTTCATGAGCAGCGCCGCCAGCGCTCAAACCGTGCTGAAATCATCCGATACCCATCCTGACGGTTATCCCACAGTCGAGGGCGTCAAATATTTTGGCGAGCTGGTCAAGGAGCGCACCAAGGGCCGCTATTCGGTCGAAGTGTACCATTCCGCCCAGCTCGGCGAGGAGAAGGACACGATCGAGCAGGTGCGCTCGGGCGTGATCGAATTGAATCGTGTGTCGATGGCGCCTTTCAACGGCACGGTGAAGGAATCGATCGTTCCCGCACTGCCCTATATCTTCCGTTCGGAAGACCACATGCACAAGGTCATGGACGGAGCCATCGGCGATCAGATCAAGAAGGCGTTCGAACCTGCCGGCCTCGTCGTGCTGGCCTTCTACGATGCCGGCGCTCGGTCGTTCTACAATAAGACCAAGCCGATCAATTCGGTTGCCGACATGAAGGGTCTGAAGTTCCGCGTTATCCAGTCCGATATCTTCGTCGACATGGTGGCGGCCCTCGGCGCCAATGCCACGCCCATGCCCTACGGCGAAGTCTATTCGGCGATCGAGACCGGCGTCATCGACGGCGCGGAAAACAATTTCCCGAGCTACGACACGGCCAAGCACGCCGAAGTGGCAAAGAATTACTCGCTCGACGAGCACACGATCCTGCCGGAGGTGTTCGTCATGAACAAGGCTGCCTTCGAAAAGCTGACGCCGGAGGATCAGGAGATCTTCAGGCAGGCGGCGAAGGACAGTGTTGCCAAGCAGCGCGAGCTCTGGGCAGCCAAGGTGGCTGAATCGCGCGCCAATGTCGAAAAGCTCGGCGCGCAGATCACAACGCCGGAGAAGCAGGGCTTCATCGACGCCATGGCCCCAGTTTACGAGAAGCACGTCAAGGACGACGTGCTGAAGAAGATGGTCGAGGATGTAAAGGCTGTGCAGTAACAGCAGCCTGCCTTGCGGACTGCGAGTAAGCTATCGGGGTGGAGCCATCTCCACTCCGGTTCTCCGCCGTTCGTGCCCATCTCTCGATCCGCCCGTTAAGGGCGAGTGAGCGACCAATTTCGACGAGGCCCTTATGTCGAATAACCTGACCCCCGTCGCCAATTTCCTGACGCGCCTGAGCAACGCCGCCCTGTGGCTCGCCGGCATCGGCCTGGTACTGATGACCGTCTTCGTCGCCTGGCAGGTATTTTGCCGTTACGTGCTGAACGACTCGCCGAGCTGGACGGAGCCTGGCTCGGTCATGCTGATGAGCTGGTTCATCTTTCTCGGCGCCGCCGTCGGCATCCGCGAGAACAATCATCTTGGGTTCGACGTGCTGCTCTATGTGCTGCCGAAATCCGGTAAGCGCGTTCTGCGCATGATCTCGGACGTGGTCATTCTCGCCTTCGGCGCCGGCATGATCTGGTACGGCGGCGCGCTCGTGAGCCTGACTTGGAACACCACCTTGCCGTCGCTCGGCATCTCAGGTGCGTTCGACTATCTACCGCTCTGCGCCGGTGGCGTACTTGCCGTGATCTTCTCCCTGGAGCGCATTGTGCTGCGCCTCGCCGGCGAACCGATTGACGATGCGCTGGATGAAGCCCTGCCGACGGAAATCGCTGTCGAGATGGAGCACATCAATGCTGACCCGAACATCAAATTGAAAGTGTAGCGCGATGGAACTCTGGATCCTGTTCGGTGTTTTCACCACCCTGATGCTGATCGGTACGCCCATCGCCTTCTGTCTCGGTGTCGCCAGCTTCGCCACGGTGCTCTACATGGGCCTGCCGCCGCTGGTCGTCTTTCAGCGGCTGAATTCCGGCATGAGCGTGTTTTCGCTGCTTGCCATCCCCTTCTTTATCTATGCCGGCGATCTGATGGTCCGCGGCGGCATCGCAAGCCGCATCGTCGCCTTCGCGGCGTCGCTGGTCGGCCACGTGCGCGGCGGCCTCGGCCAGGTCAACATTGTCACCGCGACGCTGTTCGGCGGCATTTCCGGTTCGGCGGTGGCGGAAGCCGCAGCCGTCGGCGGCCTGATGATCCCGCAGATGAAGCAACGCGGCTACGGCGCTGACTACGCGGTCAACGTCACTTCAATGGCGGCGCTGATCGCGCTGCTGCTGCCGCCCTCCCACAACATGATCATCTATTCGATCTCCGCCGGCGGCAAGATATCCGTCGCGGACCTGTTCACCGCCGGCGTGCTGCCCGGTCTGCTCCTCGCCGTTGCGCTGATGGCGACCGCCTACGTCGTGGCACGCTCGCGCGGTTACCCGACCGAGTCCTTCCCCGGCTTTGCGGTGGCCGCTCATCTGCTCGCTGTCGCTGTGCCCGGGCTGCTGCTGATCGCCATCATCTTTGGCGGCGTGAGGTCCGGCATCTTCACCGCAACTGAAAGCTCGTGCATCGCGGTTATCTATGCGCTGCTGGTAACCCTCTTCGTCTATCGACAGATGGGCTGGAAGGATTTTGTCCACGCCACTCAAGGCGCCGTGCGTACGACGGCGATGGTGCTTCTGATCATCGGCACGGCTGCCGCCTTCTCGTGGCTGATGGCCTTCCTCAAGGTGCCGGCTTCGCTGGTCATCTGGATGAAGTCCGTCGCCGACGACCCGCTGACAGTGCTGCTCCTGCTCAATGTCCTCATGCTCGTGCTTGGCACCTTCATGGACATGGGGCCGACCATCATTATCTGCACGCCGATCTTCCTGCCTGTGGCGCAGGCCTATGGTGTCGATCCGGTGCATTTTGGCGTGATCATGATCCTGAATTTCGGTATCGGGTTGAACACGCCTCCGGTCGGCGCAGTGCAATTCGTGGCTTGCGCAGTCGGCAAGATTTCAGTCTGGGAAGCTATGCGTTCGATCTGGCCGTTCTATGGTGCAGGCCTCGTCGTCCTCGGCTTAGTTACGTATATCCCGGCAATCTCGCTGTGGCTGCCGGCCATGTTCAAATAGGAGACCGACATGGCGGCCGATACAGCCGTTGATCTCAGGATCGAGCGGAAGCCGAAACTTTCCGAAAGCGTGGTTTCGGCCATCCGCACACAGGTCTTGTCCGGGGGTTACGCGCCCGGCGAGAAGCTGCCGACGGAAACGCGGATGGGTGAGCTTTTCGGCGTCAGCCGCACTGTTGTCCGCGAGGCGATTGCAACCCTTGCCGCCGACGGCCTCGTCGAGGCCCGCCAGGGCGCCGGCGTATTCGTCAAAAATCATCCAACGATCGCCTTCGGCGCGATCAGCCTCGATGTCGGCAACAAGATTTCCCATGCACTCAACGTCATCGAAGTGCGCATGGGTCTAGAGATCGAAAGCGCGGGCCTCGCCGCGCTGCGGCGCAATGCCGCCCAGGAGGCGCAGATCCAGGAAGCCTTCTTCGAGTTCGACCGTTTGCTCGAGCGCGGCGAAGCAACGGGCAAGAGCGACTTCGCTTTCCACCGGGAAATTGCTGCTGCCACCAACAATTCATATTATGTCGAAGTTCTCGATGCGCTCGGCATGCGGGCGATCCCCTGCGACATCGCCTCGCCCTGGGGCACGGACAGCACGCTGTCGCGCGACTATCAGGAAGGGCTGCAGCGCGAACATCTGGCCATTCTGAAGGCGATTTCTGCCGGCGACCCGGAAGCCGCCCGCGCCGCCATGCGCGCTCACCTGACCGCAAGCCAGGAGCGCTACCGCACCCTGCTGAGCGGCCAGCAGGCCAGATGGCTTTCAAGCGCCCCTAAACGCAAGGCCTGAAGAAGATCACGTAAAGTTCAGGGCGCTTTAGATCCGCATGCCGGGAATGGCGAGCGGATTGTCGGAGAGCGCCGCACGGTCGGGCGTATCGATGCGCGGCTTGCCGAGGAAGGCGTCGAAGAGATCCTTCACGAAGGCTTCGGGCAGATCCTTGGTGATCAGCACCATGCGCGTGCGCCTGTCGTTCGGGTCAGGCCAGGCGGGAAGCCGCACCGGCGGATGGAAGATGCTTTGCACGCCGTGCAGCACCAGCGGCCGGTCCGGACGGTCCGAAACGGAAACGATCGCCTTCATTCTCAGCAGCTTGTCGCCGTGGGCCGATCGCAGAAGATCGATGAACATGTCGAGCGCCATCGGATCGATCGGCTTCTCCTCGACGATCGAGAAGGATCGGATCGAGGCGTCATGACGGTTGACGTCGTGCGCCTCCTGATGGCCGCGGCCGTGATGATGATGGCCATGGCCAACGTGGTCATGATCATGATGGTGCGCCTCGTGCGCATCCTCGTCCTGCAGCCAGCGGCCGACATCGGCGATTTTCGTCGCCGGATCGTAGAGCCCGTTCACCAACACGGCAGCGCTGCCGGCTTCGGCGCCGTCGGCATCCATCATCGCCGCGCGCGGATTGAGCACCCGCAGGCGCTGCTCTAGCTCCGCCATTGCGCCGGCCATCGATCTCTTCGAAACGATCAGCCGGTCGGCGACGGCCGCCTGCTTGCGCGCTTCCTCGTGATTGTCGAGCGTCTGCAGCCCGTTGACCGCATCGACGACCGTGACGACGCCATCGAGCTCGAAATTGGTGGCGATGATCGGATTGCCCATGATCGCCTGCATGACCGGCGCCGGATCGGCAAGGCCGGTCGTTTCGATGACGACGCGCTTCACCGGCTTGACGCGGCCTGTCTGCACGGCGTCCATCAGGTTCGCCAGCGTATCAACCAGCTCGCCGCGCACGGTGCAGCAGAGGCAGCCGTCGGACAATTCGATGATCGAATCGCCGGAACTTTCGACCAGCAGATGATCGATGCCGACATCGCCGAATTCATTGATGATGACGGCTGCATCCTTCATCATCGGATCTTTCAGGATGCGGTTCAGCAGCGTCGATTTGCCGGCGCCGAGAAAGCCGGTCAGGATGGTGACCGGAATCCTGTTGTTGAGCGCGCTCATCGATCAGACCTTAAAAAGCTGTCGGGCGCGGCATCGGCACCGGCACGTTGGCGATTGCTCCGGCCGTATCGCCCCTCGCCATCTTTTCCGGCTGCTCGGCCGGCTGCGGATCCTGACCCGGGATCAGGCCGGCAAACACGAATCGCGGGTCGTGGTCCATCTCCAGGATATAGGGCGAGTGCACCTTCATGCGGCCGACCTCATCGCGGGTTTCACTGCGCACCTTGGCGCCCTTGGCGCTGCAGATATCGGCGGTCATGTCGGTCACCTGGTCTTGCCCCGGCCCATACGGCTTCAGCGAACCGAGCGTGTCGTTGCCAGAGAACTGCGTGGTGAAGCCCTTCTGCAAAAGGTTCGCCGTCGCATCGGCGCGCGCCGCCAGGCTGTCGGTGCCGAGCACGACGGAGACGAGGGTGCGGCCGTTGCGCGTCGCCGAACCGATCTGGTTGAAGCCCGAGGCGCAGATGAAGCCGGTCTTCATACCATCGGCGCCGGCGAAGCGGCCGATCAGCATGTTGAGGCTCGGCACGTTCTGCTGGCCGGTGGTGAAGCCCTCGAGCGCGAAATAACTGGCATATTGCGGAAAATCGCGGCGCAGCGCCACCGTCAGCACAGCAAGGTCACGCGCCGTCGTATACTGCCCCTTGCCCGGCAGACCATTTGGATTGACGAAATGCGAATCCGTCATGCCGAGCTTCAGCGCGTCGCCGTTCATCCGGTTCACGAAGCCCTCCTGCGTGCCGCCGATGGCTTCGGCAACCGCGACCGCGACGTCGTTGGCCGATTTCACCAGCAGGATCTTCAGTGCGCTGTCGAGCGTCAGCTTCTGGCCCGGCTTGAAATACATCTTGGCGGCCGGCTGCGCGGCAGCGCGCTTGCTGATGACGATTGGCGTATCGAGGCTGATCTGACCGGCGCGGATCGCGTCGAAGACCGTATAGACGGTCATCAGCTTGGTGAGCGAGGCCGGATACCATTTGCGGAAGGCTTCTTCATGCTCCAGCACGCGGCCGGTCTGCACATCGACGAGAATATGCGGATTTGCCTGGGCAAGCGGAACGGAAGCAAGAAAACCGGCAGTCGCGGCGACCAGGAAGCTAAGCGGCCGCACTGCGGCAAATAAACCAAAGTGGCTCGTCGACACGGCTCATCCTTCAGATATCAGGAAATCTCGAAAGCTTCATCTATCTAGCCTATATGGCTATGACATGGCAAAGGTCATTGACGAAGTAATTTGCATGAGCCTCACGCCCTTGTGAAGCGATCAACGATTGTCAGGTTTGATAACAGGAACGCCAGTATGCCGATTTTGAACAGAGCCGCCGAATTGCAGGACGAAGTCGCCGAATGGCGTCGGCATATCCATGCCCGGCCCGAGCTTCTCTTCGCGGTGGAAAACACGGCCGCCTTCGTGGCCGAAAAGCTCAAGGAATTCGGCGTCGACGAGATCGTCACCGGCATCGGCCGCACCGGCGTCGTCGGCCTGATCAAGGGCAAGGGCGAAGGCCGCCGTACGATCGGCCTGCGCGCCGACATGGATGCCCTGCCGCTGACCGAGATATCCGGTAAGCCCTGGGCTTCGAAGACGCCGGGAAAGATGCATGCCTGCGGCCACGACGGCCATACCGCCATGCTGCTCGGCGCGGCGAAATACCTCGCCGAGACCCGCAACTTCAACGGCAATGTCGCCGTCATCTTCCAGCCCGCCGAAGAGGGCGGCGGCGGCGGCAACCTGATGGTGAAGGACGGCATGATGGAGCGCTTCGGAATCGAAGAGGTCTACGGCATGCATAACCTGCCGGGACTGCCTGTCGGCCAGTTCGCCATCCGAAAGGGCGCGATCATGGCGGCGACCGACGAATTCACCGTCACCATCAAGGGTCGCGGCGGCCACGCCGCCCAGCCGCACCGGACGATCGACCCGATCGCGATCGGCGCCCAGATCGTCGGCAACCTGCAGATGATCGCCTCGCGCACCGCCGATCCGATCAGTTCCGTCGTCGTCTCGGTGACCAAGTTCAATGCCGGTTTCGCCCATAACGTCATTCCCAATGACGCGATCTTCGCGGGCACGGTCCGCACCCTGGACGACGAGATGCGCACCCTCGCCGAAACACGCTTCCGGCAGATCGTCGAAGGCGTGGTCGCAGCCCATGGCGCCGAAGCCGAGATCAGCTTCAACCGAAATTATCCCGTCACCGTCAACCACCCCGATGAGACCGAGCACGCGGTCGCCACCGCCAGCGCCATTGCCGGCGACGCGAACGTCAACGCCGAAATCGATCCGATGATGGGCGGGGAGGATTTTTCCTACATGCTGAACGCCCGCCCCGGCGCCTTCATCTTCATCGGCAACGGAGACAGCGCCGGCCTGCACAATCCGGCCTACGACTTCAACGACGAAGCCATCGCCCACGGCATCTCCTACTGGGTCCGCCTCGCCGAACAACGCCTTGGCCTCTGACAAGAATTAAGGCTTGGCTTCGCGCCAAGCCTTTTGTATGCATGGCGTGCAAGTGGTCCCGTAGCTCAGCAGGATAGAGCACCAGATTCCTAATCTGGGGGTCACGCGTTCGAATCGCGTCGGGATCACCACTAATTTCAAGCACTTAGATGTCTTTCGGAGACGGAAAGTCGGAGACAAAAGCGGCTTCGGCTAACGTCGGGCTAACGGAACGGCATTATTACGGTAGCGCGTAATAGTGACGATTCGGCCCCGCTATGGCATTCTTCCCCCATGCCCGTTACCTCGAAAAGAACGCCGTCCTCCGATCCGCATCGCTCATTGCGAGCGGTGACCATCGCGAATCCCTACTACAGCCTTGCGCATGACGGGGAGGCGGGTAACCCCCGAACCATTCCAGCGATCGTCAACATCCGGGAAAGCGCCATCACGATGCTGGCCTCGCGCGGGCGGATCGACGCCGCTCAGCTCGCCGCCGCGACGAGGTTTCGCGCCTTGTGGGAAGCGATGTGCCGGAGCACGCGGGCGATCGACTACGGTCGTGAGCCGGTAGATGGCGGCGGTCATGCGGACCCGATCGGCCATAGGCAGATGCAGGCGGCCGAGGAGCTTAGGCGCGTCCGACCTCTGCTCGGGGAGAAGGGGTATTGGCTGGTGTCGCGGATATGCGGCGAGGGCTACTCCCTCGGTGAGATCGTCGGCCCAGGCGCCAGCAAGCGGGCCAAGCTCAGAGCCGCCCGTGATCTCCGTGAATACCTCGATCTGCTCTGTGAGGTCTGGAACCTGTCCACCCGCCGTTGATGCCCCGCCTTGCCTCCCACAGGGCCGCCAGCGCGGGCCGTCGATCCGGCCGGGGGATTATGCTCCGGACAGAACATCGCGCGTGTGTGGTTCTCTTTTGCCGGCGCCCAGGGAGCTGTTCAAGTATAAGCGGGACGAAGGCGGCTTTACTGGATGGCTTGCAAGCCGCTTGCCGCATCTATCAAAAACGACCGCGTATCGCTGTATCGAGACGTTCAAGGGTATCGATCCTCAAGTGTTTCCGAATTTCGGACACATGAAGACCGGAACTCTTGTCGAGGTCGTCAAGGCCGAGCCGGATGTCCAGGCGCTTATCGCAGAGCGCATCGAGGCCGGCGAAATCTTCACCTCCGCCAAGGTGAAAGAGATGCATGACAGACCGCGCGGTGGCGCTAGCCTTGGGTCTCCGCTCCGTTCATGACGGACTGAGCAAGAGCTTCATCCTGGCGGAGGACGAATCGGGCGCGTCGAACTGATCGTTCAGCAACATCGGCCAATTGGCCGAGGTCTTCTTCGGCCAAGTCTGTTCGACTACCCTGCTTGACATCTCTCGTCAGCATCGCCCGCGCCATAGCCCGTTGACCGGCGGATAGGTTCCGGCGCTCAATCGGTCAAAGATCAGGGGATAATCAAGGGATACACCGTTGCGCGAATCATGCCGGTCACTCAACCTCATGCCGAGGGTGTTGGGTGATCTGAGGCATGGCTGACTTCTACGAATTAGACTTTTTTCCCGTGCACACTTCCAAGAGTGGCGACGCGATCTCCATAAAATATCAACTGGGTAATCGCTGGTCGGTACACGTTATTGACGGCGGCTATACCAGCACTGCCGACGCCTTCGCGAAGCACATACGCTCAAACTACGGCACAAACCGAATCAATAGGATGATTGTAACCCATCCAGATAAGGACCACGCCGAGGGATTGGCTCCATTGTTGGAGACCTTTGAAGTTGAGCAACTCTGGATGCTGCGGCCATGGCAGTACATCGACGAGGTGATGCCGCACTTCGCAAGGTATACCAACCCTGACAACCTCAGGAGGACTTTAAAGGAGGCATACCCTTATATCGATCGATTGGAGCAAATAGCTAATAGACGTGGGATTCCGATTTTCGAGCCCTTCCAAGGAGCGGCTATGGGTCCCTTCACCGTGTTAGCACCTTCTCGATCGCGATATCTGCAGCTGGTCGTGGAGTCAGCAAAGACACCCCAGCAATCTCAAGCTTCGAAATTGTCGTTCGGACTTGACGCCTTCCTGGAGGCGGCCCGAACCTTTATCAAGGCTGGTTGGGGACATGAGAAATTCTCGGACGAACCGACGAGCAATGAAAATGAAATGAGCGTTGTTCAATACGCGCACATTTGCGATCGTAAGATACTGCTAACCGGAGATGCGGGCAGAGACGGATTGGAGGAGGCTGCAAATTATGCACCTTTCGTCGGCTTGCATCTGCCCGGCGTTGATCTGTTCCAGGTGCCCCATCACGGCGGTCGCCGAAACTTATCTACGGCGCTGCTAAATAGATTGCTGGGGCCGACGCTTCCCGGTCTATTGCCAGCGGGCCACGAGCGGTTCGTTGCAATGATTAGCTCTGCCAAAGAAGACATTGTTCACCCGCGAAAGGCAGTGGTCAGAGGCCTTTTGCATCGCGGCGCGATGGTTAGAACGACCGAAGAGTACGCATTCTGCCTCACGGCCGGCGTGACACCTCAAAGGCCGGGCTGGGGCCCCCTTGGTGGAAATGTTCCCTATCCCGACGAAAACGAAGATTAGATGCTCAGGTTTCTGGACTATTACACGCTCAGGGCTCGCCTGTTCCCAGCGCTGATAGGGGTCGCACCGGCTCTTGCCGCTTTCTTTTTGCTTATTTCGTGGCGCGAACTCGCACTTTCGAACATCGCGGCGACCGTCGGTCTACTGGTGCTCGTGTTCGCCTTGGCGGACCTAGCGCGGCGGCAAGGCCTAAAAATAGAGAATGAGCTTTTCAAACTAACCGGTGGAAAACCGTCAATCGTTATGTTTCGAAGAAACGACACTACCTTCGACGAAGTGACGAAAGATCGATATCGAACATTCATCGGGGGGAAAATTCCCAGGAAAATTCCCACCGCCGCCGAAGAGCAATCGGATCAGCGGTCTGCTGACGAGTTTTACGAAGCCTGCGGGATATGGCTCAGAACCAACACCAGAGACACAAAGCGCTTTCCGATTCTTTTCGGCGAACTGATCACGTACGGCTTTCGAAGGAATCTCTTGGGACTGAAGTGGATTGGTCTAGCGTTGAACGTCTCGGTCCTCCTCATCGTGGCAGCAATTTTGTGGTCCCAGGGCGGCATTTCGCTCGCAAGCGATCTCGATGATCGTCAGCTAGTTGTTCTTTGCGTGTCGGCCATACACGCCGCATATCTGTTATTGGCAGTAACCAGAGATGGCGTGGTTGAAGCCTCAAGGCGATATGCTCGGGAACTCATCCTTTCAACGGAAACGCTTATGCTCCCTGCTAAGCGCAAGGTTGCGGCGAAAAGCGCTACCTAGCTTAAGGAGCCGCCTATCTGAAACGAGACACATTTTAGGTGTGCCGGGGAAGATATGGCGACCACCCGAACCGTGCTCGGAGCAGGAAAGTGATCGCCTTTAACGCCACGGCGCCGTTGCCGTTCGCGATGCGGAATAGATGCGACGCGAGTGCCGCCTCAAGGCGGGCTGCTCCACGATCCAGCTCCGCCCGATAGTGCTTGAAGAGCGTCTTTGGGGAGATGCCCAGGAGTTCCGCGATCTGGATCGTAGGAACGGCATAGCTGGCGGCCAGTTCGACAATCCGCCTGTCCGTGTCGGACGGGGTATGTGCCGGGCGACCGCCTTTACGTATTCCTGTCGAAGGTCCCTTCATGGCGGACTGGAAAAACCTATTGTAGTGGGCTCATGCGTCAAGAGCTTTGATCGTCTTGAATTTCCCATGGCCAGCATGAAAGACAGGTGACACCGCTAACCAGCGTAATCCGATTTTGCTATTCGACTCAAAGCGGTGGGCGCCTTTATCATTCAGTCCTCAATGGGGGATTCGAGATGAAGGGTACAACAAAGGCTTTTCTAATGTCAGCTATGGCCAGTGGCGTCGTTGCGGGCGGTCTGTACTGGCTGGGCTGTAACGGGGCGCTTTCTATTATCATCTGGGTCGTTGGCACTGTAGTCGCCTATCCAAAGGTGGTGCAGGACATGGCATACGAGAAAATTCTTAATCATGATTGGCCGACAAAGGACGGCACAGATAAGCGTTAAGAGCCGCTGTTTTTCGCGGTCATAAAAAAATCCGGGCGTGGTAGGCGCGCGGGTCTTTTGACGGCGGCCATTTTGGCATTGGCCCACCCCCCCGGTGTCTTCGCTGACGGCTCACAGATGACGCACATGTGCGTCATTTTCACCAGCGCAGCAACGTTATTGCAATCGCGTCGAGGGCGCGTCGGGCTCGTTGAAATAACGATAAACTGCTCCGGCAAGCATCGCGCTCTCCTTCTCCGTCGGCGCGCGGCGGAATGTGCGGAAGAATGCCTCGACGACATTCTTGCAGGTAGCTTCGATCTCCGAGCGGGTCATGGTCATTCCCTCTGCTGCCGCGCCGCGATGCGGACAATCGGCCTGGACTTTGTGCCGGTCTGAGCTTCGAGAAGCGCGATGCGGCCTTCCAGTTGCTCGATCCTAGCCGCCACGGGTGACAGGTTCCGCTCAAGGTGATCCTTCACGATCTGGACGATTTCGGCGCCGAATGCTTTTCCATCGAAGCCCATCGGCTTGATCTCCTCTACCGCATGTTTCTTGTTTACCACTCGATGCCGGTGATTTCGGCGACCGCATCCTCGCGGGTTTTCTCAGCCGCAAAACTGACTTCTGCCTTCAGCGCGACGCTGTTGGTTTGGAACATTGAGGTGAGCGCGGCCGCGCCTTCTGGATCGTCCCGCATGAGCAGATCAGTTTGGTTCGACACGTCAAGGCTGATTGCGTCCGCATTCGCGGCGACGGCGGCGGCATTGATCAGCCGCAAGGTGCCGGCCGGGATTGTGCTCGATACCAAAGCCGGCAAGTTGAGGAACTCGCCGCCGAGAGGCGACATCGCGCCCTTGCCATCATTGATAAGGCTGATGCGGTTGGCCACATCGGCGGCCATCGCAAAAAATAAAGAACCGGCTGCACTTGTGTTGACGCTATCGAGCAGCACCTTAAGGTCAGCCGCCATTGCATCGCTGCCGGCGCCAGACGACGGCGTGCTTGGCATACCCGGCATCATGGCGGCGAAAAACGCCTCGTCAGTGGTATCGGCAACGGCGCCGCGTAATTCTTGCGCGATCAACGACTGACCGGCCGCGCTTGTGTCGGCTGCAACCTCGGCCGTGGCGACGATAATGGCCGCCACTTTCTTCGGCGTTAATGCTGGATTTGAAAGCGTCAACCGGCTCAGCGGCTTTAGTGCGCCCTCGCCGACGACGTACGCGGTGGCAGAGGCGGAGACGAGGCCAAGATGAGTCCGCAGAGGCACCCTCCGAAAACCTTGGTCAAGCATGCGGAAGAAGACGCTTCTGTTCCGCAATGAACCGAAGAACGCGGATTGAGCTATGGCAACATCGACGAGAACCTCACCGAAGTTTCCATCGGTCGAGACGGCGCCGCCAACGGCGGCCTTGCTGAGAATGTTCAAGGTGCGTTGGGAAGCCCGGTTGTTGACAGCAAGGGTGTGCGCAAGAGACGCATTGCCCTTGGCTGCGAGCAGGTATTTTGCGATCTGCGGCAAATCGATCGAGGCGTTTTCCATGATGGTGCGGGCTCTTCCGTGTGGATGTTCTCAGCAACGATGAAAGCCGAAACGCGCACCGGCAAACGCGCAAGAAGCGCAAAACGCGCATTTTCAGAGTTTCAGCTTTCGGATACGGCTGATCGAGACATGCCATCTTCCGCCTCTTTTGATGCCTATTGCTTCCGCGTGCCCCTTTGTCTCTCGACACCACCGGGTAATGGTATCTCGCGGGATGCCGAAGCGCTCACTGGCCGTCGCGGTGTCGATGAGATCATGTGCCGGGAACTCCTCATCGAGGTTCGGTTCCGTCTCCGGTTCCGATTCGCTGGCCACGGAGGATCGCAGGGCGACCAGCCCGTCGAGGTGACGTCGTGCATCTTCAATTAAGCGGTCGAGAGTGGCGATGTCATCCGTCGTCATGCCCGGCCTCGGTCCCCGACTCCGATCGAAGCGCATCGTGCCGACGATCCTGCCGCGACATGAAATCTGTAACCGCATCGGCCGGCGTCCGTTGCGCTCGCTGATCTTTGTCTGCGTAGAGCGCCCGATCGACGGGAGCGCCTGCCGACTTTGCGGCTGCCTCCGCCCTCTCGACCGCCCGCCGGGCGCGCCACTTCGCGACGGCCTCCGGGTCGCCGGCCGGCGCCGGCAGGGCGCGGGGCTCCTCGGGCCACTGGTAGAGCCTCCGCTCTTGGGCGGCCCGCCTTTCTCTTTCGCGAAACGGTTCCATCACGCGGTCGATTTCGGCCCGCAATTCGGCCGGCGTCGGCAGGAAGGGGTGGCCGAGCGAATTCTGGTTGATCCGACGTTCCGCCTCCATCAGCGCCCACGAGCCAACGTCTTCAAGCGCCTGCATGTAGGCGGGTTTCATTAGTCTGAAATCGCTCGGCGCCCGGCACGGGTAAACCGCAAGCAGGCGAGTAAGCACGGTCAGCTTTTCAGTGTCGGTGGCCGCCCGAGATATATCCGGGCGGACCGCCGGTGTCGTCTTCGGCGTTGTCATCGAACAATCCTTCTTGCTTCAGAAAGGCGCGACGGGTTTCCTCGAACGCTTGCTCGGCGATGTGGGGTGGACGCTGCCGGCGATCCGTTCCCTTTCGATCTGCGTCGGCGGCATCCTTCCGCGCCCATATCCTCCATGCTGCCTCCCAATCGAGTTTGCGGCCTCCGGCACCGGGTCTGTTTTTCCAGTAGTCGACGAAGTTGAGCGCGCTTCGCCTCGCCCCTTCGGTCGTCATACCCTCCGCCAGGGCAATGGAGATGTTCGGGCTGAAGTTTTCGGGGATGCGGGTGCCGCGCTCGGGGGCGAGGTCGCGCTTGCGCAACACCCTCCCAGTTCTTTCTAGTTCCCCTTTCGGTTCCTCTTTATAAGGAGGTGCACCACGTGCCGGTTTAGGGGTGCACGACGTGCCGGATAGACCGGCGCCGGTGCCGGTTAAATTGAGTTCCGGGGCTTCGTTATCCGGCACCTCGTGCCGGTTAAAATCGCCCGAAAGCTGATAGCTGTTCCCCGCCTTGCCGCCACCTTCGACCCGGATGAGGCCGGCCTGCTTTAGCTTGGTCAGGGCCTTGCGGACCGCACGTTCAGAAAAGTCGGTCTCTAGGCAGATCGTCGCAACCTTCGGGTTGCATTGCCCTGTCTTGGAATTGTGGTGCTCGGCAAGGGCAACCAAAACATTCTTGGCGACCGGGTCACCCAGACGCAGTCTACGTGCCCATTGGACGAGGTCGTGGCTCATGGCGCGCCACCCACGGTACGGGCGATCAATGCCGCAAACGCCTCGTGGGCGGCCTCACGGTGGCGCGCGAGCCTGTCGGCATGAAATGCCGGCCAGTACCGAGGAATGTATTGATTGATCGCGCGCTCGATCAATTCCTGCGCAGCCGCCGGATTTCGGGCCAGCGCATTCGCCTCAACCTTTCGCGAGCCATGGGTAGCAATATAATTTTGAACATATGGCTTCCGATGATCGGGATGGCGTGGATCGGAGAGGTTCCTTTTGGAGCCAGTTTGGAGGTTGTTAATCCACGGAAGATCGAGGGCGCCGATCTGGTCGACGGTAAGGCCGAGGCGCACGACCATAATAGGGGACGGATCGAAATTAACATCGCGAATGTTGGCGCATTCCAGGAGGTTTGACTTGATAACGCGGGCAATGTCTAACCCCGCTGGGTCGTGGTCGCCGAAGTACAGCAGAACAAGGTTCCGTCCGGCCTCGGCATGCGCTCGGTAACGCTGCAACATTCGCCGTCTGGAATTGATGTCGGATGAACCCTTGCCGTTGGTCAGTGGCACCCTGTAGCGCGAGCAAACCCGGCCGAAAAGGACCTTAAGGTCAACCTTCTCGACCAGCACCTCTACATAAGTGCTCAGCCCCTCCCAGATGCTGACCGGTGAATAAATAGAGAGCCATGCATTCGCCCTGTCGAGGGCCTCAGCCGCGTAGTCCTCGGGATCGTCCTCATCGACAAATTCGCCGTGCTCGGCTCGCCGGGCGTCATCGTCGGCGACGGCGTCGGGGTTCAGAAGCCCCTCCTTGCGGACGCGGCCAAGCCAAGCCTCGAACGCCGCAAATTCCCCCTTGGCAATGAACCCCTCATTTTCGCAGACATATGCCCACCCACGGGTGCCGAATGCGAGGCCGGTCGTTTGCCAGCGAGCCTCAATCCATTCGCAAAATTTGAGGTCGGCATCGCGTTCGGCGGCCTCGCACGCGGCGCTCTTGCGCCCGGGCATGCGCCTCGGAAAGACGATTGCTTCATCGGTCATTTTGAGCGGTTCCTTGCTGGAAGCCGTCCGGAGGTTGACGCGAGGGGCCATGGAGAACATATTCCGGGCGATCTGATTGCCCTGAACCTCCGGAAGCCGCCGCGTCCCCGTCGCGAGCGGCTTCTTTAGGTTTCGGTTTCAGCGGAATTCTCAGCGATAGTTCGCGGGTCCGGCTTGGACGCAGTTGGCCGTTTGGCCAACCAGTCTTCGATCTCGTCCTCACGCCAGGCTCGGGTGTTTGGACCGATCAAAATACCGGGCGGAAACTCGTGATCGCGGATCAGACGGCCGAGCTGCGGCCAATTGTTCACAAGCCCCCGTGCTTTGAGATGCGGAAATCTAACGAGAATGGGGATGGACATTTTAGGTGCTCCACGCTGTTGTTAGCGGTGGACACCTCAATTAAGCGACTTTACGCTCCCCGTCTTAGGATAAAAAATGGCGTTATTTTTTTTCCGCTTTTTCCCGAAGGTGACGAAGCGCTTTACAGCCCCGACGGTAGCGGTGGCTTAGGACATTGGGCGCGGCGCCGAACTCGGTGGCCAACGCCTCCAGCGCTGCTGCTATAGGATCAGCCACCCCGCGTCGCCGCAGCTCCTCCGCCTTTTCATTCACGCGAGATGCCAATCGTGCTTCCGTCTCGCGCAACTGCCGTGTTCCCTCGCGATAATATCTCCGAAGCGTGGCTTGCGTGATGAGAACGTTACGCCGTTCTTCGTGTTCGAGGATTTCAGCCTCGGCAAAGGCGGCTCGCTTGGGGTAGCGGTCACCGCGCTGTCTGTAGAATTCCACCAGTTCGTCGATAAACCAGACTAACGATTCGTTAGCGACAGAATTGCGTATCAGGAGCTGGGGACGTCCTCTCCCGCGCGGAAGTGGTTCACTTTGGGTGAGCTGTTCGAGGTAACCGGCGAGTCTTGTCCGGTCGGATTGCGTAAGTTCGCGCCCCGATCTCAGGGCCACGATCATCTCTTTGCGCCAATCTCGAAACTCCGTCATCGTGATTTCCGGAACCGAACGATCTTTCCGGGAGACGGACTGATAATTGTCTCGATCAAGGCCGAAAGTCGTTTCAGCGCGTCCGCCTTCTCCTCACGGTAACTGTGCCGGTCATAAACTCCCTCAACGCCCGAAATGACGTGACCCATGACGCGCTCGGCGATATCTGGTCGGACTCCGGCACGGGACATCAGCGAACGGGCTGTACGGCGCAGATCGTGAACAACCCAACGCTCCATCTTTACCTTCTCTGGATCGTCACCTCGCTCGGCCACTTCTTTGCGCAAAGCGGCAAGCAGCTTTTCATCGAATCGGCGCTTGCAGGGGCTCCAGCCCTGAAAATGACCATCGCCGCGTCCGGGAAACACGTATGGGTTCTCACCAACGCGGCTTTGTTCGGCGATGATCTTCCGCGCCGCCTCCGGTAATTGCAGGGCTCCTCCCACGCCTTTCTGGCGAGCCTCACTTGGAACATTCCAGACTCCGTCAGATGAAATAGCGTCCCATCTCATCGAACCGATCTTCTCGCGCCTTTGTGCAGTCAGTAGCGCCAACTGAATGATCGCGCCGAAGGTGCCGTTATTCTCCGCCTGTTTCCAGACGGCGCGGATTTCGTCATCATCGAGGATACGGTCACGCTTGCGACTATTTGGATCAGTGCGCCGCATGCCGCGCGCGATTGGGGGATGATAGTCGTCGTGCCGCGCTGCGTACCAATTCATAATCCCCCGGACGATCGCCAGCACATAGTCCGCCTGTCGCGCGCCGTGATCGTCCTCCACCTCATCGAGCAGCGCCGCCACATCGCTACGTCGGATCGCGTGAAACAGGCGATCCTTCCAAGTCGAGAGCAAGTGAGCGTTGAGCAAACGGGTCACTTCTGCTTCTGAGCGAAGGCCCTTCTGCCGGACATGCCGCTTCAACCAGTCATCAGCGACGTCCTTAAAAGTCTCTGCCTTGACCCTTTCCTCGAACGGAGAGAGACCGGCCCGGATGCGCTTGATCGCCGCGCGTGCAAGTTCACGGGCCTTTTCGATCTCATAGAGATCGGTCGCACCGATTGTGGCCCAGACCTGTTTTCCATTCGGATCACGGGCAAGTGCCACGAAGCTCTTGCTGCCGGTTGGCATTACGCGAACGTAGTGCCCGCCTAGTTCTGGATCGGCGAAGACGTAACGAGCCGGCCTTGCTTTGAGGTTCTGGACGCCGAGGTCCGAAAGGGTTTTCCGCCGTGTCAATTTGACCTCCAAGCGTTAGCCCGGCTAACTTTAGGCTAACAAAATCGGGCATGAACGCCGGCTAACATCCGGCTAACACGACTAAATAATAAAAGCATATCAGGCAATTAGCAATAACGGAATTAAGCGGATTTTAGCGGGCGTAAGCCGATTTCTTCCGATTCCTAATCTGGGGGTCGCGCGTTCGAATCGCGCCGGGATCACCAACAAAATCAAACACTTTGCATCAAAATACATGCTCCGCATGTTGCAGCCGTGTTGCAGCTACTTCCCCTTGTTTCCAAGGATTTCAACTGGACAGCGGCGAATCCATGCGACATGTCATGCAACATGAGGCACTACCTGAAGACACTTATGGAATGCCGTTGCCACTGGAGGGGAAGCAAATGATCAACGACGAAAGTGAACCACCGCCGAGTGTTCGCCTCGATCAGAAAAGCGGGAGGGCAGAATACACTTTCCGAGGACAAAGCTATCCATTACCCGGCACGTTCACAGCGTTGGGAGACGCAATGAAGATGGCCTATGAACAATGCCGCTCAATGGGATGGCGCGGGCGGTGATTGGAGAGGGCGATGGCCAATTTACGCGACATTTTTGATAGGCCGTTTGCCGGTCCGGAGATGCGGCAGAAGTACGAAGCCGCTTTAGGCGAGTTCCTGGTGACCTTCAACGCGACAGAGAACTATATGCGGTTCACCGCGGAAGAGATTTGCAAGTCCCTGGACCAGAGCGAGCTTTGGAAAAAGCACTTGGCTTCTGACGATTTTTCAAGGCAGCTCAAAAATCTTCGTCTTTTGATTCTCGTTGAACCGTTTTTCTCGGATACACCTTTCGACCGTTTGGAAAAATTGAACACCACCAGGAACAAGCTTGCTCATGGTCACTACGACCAAGATCTGTTCAGCGATGACTTTGAGATTGTCGGCAAAAAGGATCGCACGAGGATTAGCATTGAGGAGATCAAAAAAGCCACCGCAGAAGCCGGCGATCTCTGGAACGAACTTGGATGGAACCTCAGTCGTTTCTGGGAAAGTCAGCACGGCGGCTACAGCGTTGATGGCACTGGATGATGCCGGCGAGGCGGCTCCAAGACCGCCTCGGTCACATCGCCCTCAGGCGACGTTTGACAGGATCTGTCGCCGCTTCTTGCACTTCCTGAACCAGGTGATCCCGAGAGCTCTCCAAAATGGCACCTTATGCGTGGCGGCAAAGAGCTTGGCCTCATCCTCCGCCGTGAATAGCAAGTCGACGATGGCGTCAGTCAGGTCTTCTGGCGTGATCTTGTCGCAGTATTCCTCATCTGTGAGGAGCAGTTCTACAGCCTTGATTTGGGAGCCGTTAGCGGGCCACGTTCCGCGTTTGCCAGCACCTCCAATATTTCACGTGCCAGTTTTGGACCGCGCCGGCTGATCATGGCCTCGATCTGCTTGATCGCGATTGTCTGGCGAGTGCCTGTTCCAGTGTAGGCGTTGGTTGTTTTCAGCACCTTGACACCTGCCCGGCTGCAGACCAGCTCCAAGGTTTGAGCGTCTTCGTCCGCGGCCGCCAGTGCGGCCTGGTGCAATTGCAGTGTCGTCACTCCAAGACGCTCGATGTTCTGGCCAATGAAAGCTTTCGCCTGGGCGATGGTACTATCGGCCTCCACGATCATCACCGGAATTTTGCCGATGTGCGGGTTGGACGCCGCGGCAAAAGCGGTGTGTTGACCGTCCAGCACCTTCAAGATGGTCTTGCCATCATGCTCCGCATAAGCGCAGATCGGCGGCTTGTATTTCGCCCAGTCAAAGCCTTCGATAATTCGCCTAATTTGACGGGAGCCCTTCTCACTGATGTTCCGCTGATATGCAGGATCTATATAAAGGTCAGTCGGTACGACCAGTTCGAAAATTGGCATCCCCGTGGGCGGGGCTTGCGGTACCAAGCCAGAGATACCGATGGGCGCTATTGGGCGAATGTTTTCCTGCATCTGTGTTCCTCGCTTCTGTCAGGGTGAGCCTGAGAGAGGAGCGATGAGAAGAAAACGGATAGCCAGCGCTTATCGTTTCGCGAATGCTAACGTCCACAGGCACCAGCACCCTTTTGATGCGACATGTGGATAACTTGGTTACAGCACACTGCGGTCGAGGGATTCCACGAAAGATCCACGCCGGGACTCGACTCATCCGCGAGATTTGCAATTAAATGCACTCCACTCAGATTGTTCAAATATGGGCCGCGTGGGATTTTGGCTGATCGCCTGAATTCAACATACTCAGGCACCGAGGGAATGACTCATTAATGCCAATCGTCTCGGCTGATGAAGAAGAAGCGATCATTTCACGATTAGCTGAAATAGCCGCAGCTCCAAAATCCCTAGACAGCTTTCCGGACTGGAATCTTGTAATGAGTAGACCGGCTGGCAAGCTCTATTGGACAGCCGCCGCCCGTATCTCAGGAATATTGGGCGGCGGAGTATCGATTAGATTCGCTACTCCTGCGGATTCCTGGGATAAAGATATCTACGGGCACATTGAAGTTGCCTTCCCCGCGCTAGGACCCCGAAGGCTGAGGGTTAATCCGGCCGAATGGCGACCACGTAGCGAGCATCGAAATCCGGCATGGGTTCCTCATCCTCACGCTTTGGCGACTTATCGAGACAGATGGCATCCGTTTGATTTGAATAGAGATCGAGGCATCTCCATATTCATGCAGGGTGTTTCTGGAGCTGCAGTTCCTCTACCGGATGACACGGTCTCGTTTTCAGACTATCTTCATTTTTGCGGGGGTATATGGAAGTGCCCCGATGTTGAAAAGGTCCCGCCGCCGCCATGGTCGCGTCGATTGGTCTAAACTCTGAAAGCCTTCAATCGATAGCCGATGAGGTTGCTCGATCCCTTTCGAATGCCATGGTGGATGGTCGATCAGCCTTCATCACCACAGCGGTAACCTATTCAAATGGCTCATCGGTCGTTGTCCGCTTAGACCACGATGGCGAATTCTTTTTTGTATCCGATGATGGACAGGCTAATCTCAACGCAGAGATGTTCGGCGGTCTCCATGTCTTCGCGCGGATCGCGGTAGATATCGCAAAGCGATTTTCGGTTGACTACGATCAGCGGTCGTTTTTTATCCTGCAAGTGCGCCGCCATCAGCTTCCCGCCGCTGTCGCCATCATCGCAAACGCTTCAGCCGCCGCTGTTGACAGGACAATACAGGCAATGGAGCGCCTGAAAATCAAAGCATCGAGAGACCTCTTCGTCAATCGTATTACAGAGGCGTTCGGCACAAAGGCCGTTTTCGATGTGAGTGTGCGCGGATCTTCTAAGGAATGGGAAGTGGACGCTGCAGTCGTGGCCGATAATCGCGTCGAAGCAGTTTTCGAATTTGTGACGCCTGCTCCCCCATCCATAGCTTTCGCGCATATGAAAATGGGCGACATCTCCGCTATGTTCGACCGTCCGCGTACGGTAATCGTCCTGTCGGATTACGACCGTACGGATGCACCGATGCGGCAGATCCTATCATCGTCGGCTGATAGCGTCGTTGCGGCGAAGGCCACGACAGAGGAATATCGCAAAGCCGCCTGACCCAGAGTCAAGCCCGCGTTCACAGCCCGCCCTCCGTGGACCTGGCTGCCTGACTTGGAGAGGCTTGCGCAGTGCCATGAAGCGGCTGGCATCCCGCAGACCTACCGCGCGGGCCCGGACACGAGTGAATGGATGTAGGGGAGTGAAGCTTTTGACTACACCCGACATAGCCTCCTCCTCGAGGAGGCCGCCGGTCGAATCGCCGATGTCTCCCGACCGGACCTTCAGATAATGCTCCGCCGCGCGGCGCTGCTGCTGCGCAACTCCGGATCGATCGCCTTCGACGACGACATTGAAGAAGCGCTTCGGGATCTGTCCGGCGAGTTCGGCAAGACGCGCAATGATACCGTCAGATTCATCGTCCGGGAGTGGATGGAGCAGAACACATATCTGCCGGTGCACGAGTAAATTGGCAGGTCAAGGAGACTTGTGAAAGGCATCAAATCTGATGACAAAGCGCGATGAGAACAAGAAGCCTTCGGAGAAAAAGCAGGAGATCAAATATATCTTCAGCTTAGGGGCGGCAGAGAAATCAAGGCAATCATAGATTTTTTCAAAATTATGAAGTCGCTTTTTGCACGAAAAGACTGAACCTACCCTCGCCCACGGTTCTAATTGATAGATGGCGGCATTGTCGGCCGCATCCCTCAGCCCCTTAAATGACGCATGCCGCAGCTTCCCGTCATGATTCCAAGCTCTGTATTCGATCTCAGCGACGAGTTTCGGTTTGATCCAGATCAGGTTCTTGCGCCCGCCGGAATATTTCACCGCAGGCGCTGTCACCTTGAGCTTGTCCATTGCAGCCCGAAGCTCCAGGGCCTGGTTTGCCTTAAAGCCAGTTCCGACCGATCCGACATAGACCAGCTGGCCCTCCCTCCTCGCCGCCAACAGCAGCGCACCGATGTTCCCGACGCCGAGCTGGACCTCTGATAGCCAACAATGGCGAAGCCGTCGCTCTGAATGCATTTGATCTTCTGCCATTCACCACCGCGCCCGCCGCGATACGTGCTGTTTCGATCTTTCGCTATGATGCCTTCAAGCCCATGCTCGCAGGCGATGCCCCTTAAAGTAGCAGACATCGATGTCGGATCTCATCCGCGAGCGATCAAGCGATTCCGTCGCTACCGACGCCTGTATTTTGGTCGTGTGATCGGTTGAGCTGTTGTGGCAGGACATCAGGGGCGAAAGATCGCTCAATGTGGGCGCTCTCGACGTCTGGCTTTGCGCGAGGTCGGCCGCTAGACGCCCCTAACGGATACGCGTCTCTATCGAGCACCTCCGAACGTAAGTATTTAGGGATCAGTTGCCCACCCAAAACACCCAGTGAACAACCTTGGCGTCTGTTCCTAAATAGTTGCAGGTAGGCACTAGCTCTCCACAAGCCGGAACGGACGAAAGTCTACTATCTCGCCTGAGGGGCGAACATTGTGAGTAAGTCGCCCGGACCGCTTGCGTTTCCGTCGGCCCGGGATATCCTACGCTCGCGCATGTGAGCATAAGGCGGCCGCCTGGCGTCATGGAATAACAGGCCGCGCAACTAAGAACCAGCATCGGTTGGCGACCCGAAAATGCTGATGACCCATTCCCGCCAAATCCTTAAAGGATGATCGACATGGATTCCCATGCCGTAATTGAAGCTCTGCCCCTCATTGGAGATCAAAGGGCCGCGCTCATAGAGACTGCCAACCGCGTGTTCGAAAAGGTCATCGATCGGATCGAACCCGAGAACGAAGGCCTGACCCGCAAACTGTGGGACCCCGGCGACTACATCGACAACCATTTCTTTCAAATGCTGCAAGCCAGCGGCCGAGACGGGATATTGCCGATGAAGTTGGATTATGCCGACTACCTCATCGATGCGTTCCTCTGGCACCATGTGGTGGACATCGCTGTTCAGGCCGATAAGCAGGCCGAATTAAACTGAAGACACCAAAAACCAGCCCCGGTTCTTCCGGGGCTTTTTCTCGGATGGCAGAGGGTCTTGTATTAGTCTTCTTTTCGGTGCCCGATAGGAATGGAAAGCGAACCCGGCAAGATAGGACGGAAAAACCGATGGCCCCCGATTTTTCGAAGACAGCCCATATGACCCCGGCCCTTGCAAGCGTTGTGGCAAGCCGTCGGAAGTTGTCCTCAAGATCGGCCAGCAAGTCGTGAACGGCGAGGACAAGTATCTGCCGGATCGTCGGCTTTGTCTCGCCTGCTGCGAGATCGAGAAAAAGGAGCTTTGGGCAGCAGGAGTAGGAACATGACGGCCGAAATCGTGCCTGCCGACTTCCCCGGGCTTGAGGCTCTGTGCTGGAATAGGAGCAAGACTGCTCCCATCGATCGAGAGACCGCATGGGCGCTGTATCGGGCCAACTGACGGTTTGTCTGGCAATACACCCTGACGGATGACGAGATCGCACTGATCGAAAGTCTTGAGGTCGAATTCGGCAATGGAGAACGGCTTCTTGGCACGGAAGGCCCGCCGCCGCCGATGGGTGTTCAAAATCTGCGAAGACATTGAAGATGCAGATGAGGAATGCGTCCCAAGCGGAAAACTAAGCCGCGCCCAATACGGATGCGTTCAGCTACATTCCGATAAAGCAAAGTGTGATTCGCCCCGCCCTTCGATAGCGAAACCGCGTGGCATCTGGGGTTGGGCAATGTCATTTTTCAGAAATTCGGTCGTTCAGGGTGGTTCTTGGTTAGCTTTTATTGGATGCGGCCTGTGGACCTTTTATGAGCCGGGCTTTGAACCCGCCATAGGCTTGATCCTTGGAGCTGTCGGCATTGCTTCCAACCCCATCCCTTTCTTCGGCAAGAAGGCCCGAAATCTGACGCCGGAAAAGAAGATCGCGCAACGCGACAAATGGCGGCCTATCTTCAAGGACTTCTTCCTGCGGGCTGCTCGCGACAAATACCGAACTGACGTCATCGTCCACGACGTCGCCCGCGTCGATGACTACCCGAACACCGAAGAGAAGGCCAAAGGCATTTCCTCGTGGTTTCGCGTGGGATTCATGGGGACCTATGATCGCGGCGTCCTGTTGGGTCTGCGATGGACCTACGTAAGGGAGGAAGCGAAAGGGTGGAAAGAATACACATCCAGTCCGCCCGCTGGAGCAACCAAGGTGATGCTTCTCGGAGCGGTCCCCTACGAGATGATCGAATCGTTCAACCCGGATGGCGACGAGTATTACAACAAGCCCCACCTCTACTGTCATTTTGATTTCGGCGGAGAACCTTACGAGAGGCTGTTTTACGGCGAACAAAATCAGCTACGCGAGGACTTCCCTTTCTACTACACCGAGATCGCGGAATATAAGAAGCCGGGTTTTTTCAAACGCATCAAATGGCGGCTCCAGAAACGTTAGGACAGCTGCGATGGACGCGGTCAACGAAATGACAACATCCGCCCGAATCCGTGCGCTCGCCTTGGAAGGGATGGAGACGGCCGAGATCGCCCGCCAACTGGGCATCCGCTATCAGCACGCCTATAACGTCCTCAAGGCCAGCGGAGGCTCGCCAACGCCCACGATAAAGGAAAAACGGGCCGCGACCACCCGTTCTCCTAAGCCACCACTGCCGCTTTCCGTGTTGACGGATGGTGGCTTCCTTCCTGCGGGTCGCTGGATGATCTCGGCTACCAATGAGCTGATCGTGGAAAACCCTCTCCCCAAAGAGGTGGGTGTTTATGCCTTCGTGAAAGACGGCGTTGCGCTGTATGTCGGGGTGGCGACGATGGGGATCGCCAAGCGTTTGTATTTCTATGGCAGGCCGGGGATCACGCAGCGCACCAGCCAACGACTGAATGCACTCATCAAGAATGAGCTGTCGGCGGCCGACGCTTCGATTGAAATCTACGTGGCGATCCCGCCCGACTTGGAGTGGAATGGGCTGCCCGTTCACGGTAGCGCTGGATTAGAACTCGGCCTGATCAAGAAATATGCTCTCCCGTGGAACATGCGGAGCGCGGGGTAGGAATATGACAACGCAAGGATCGCGCATGAATACCTTCAACAGAATGACGGTTGTCGCCGCATGTGAGGTGGCTGGCGATGGGAATTCGCATAACGACATGGAAGTCCTCGAAGCCCAATGGGGCATTTCAGGTCGTTGTAACGCATCGAGCAAGTCAGGGCGTGTCGCAGCGCTCGCTCGAATAGCAATAGATGAAGACCTCGAGGTGATGACGGAGAACGGCCGCGTCCCTCTCAGCCGAGCCGTCGTGGAATCGGCTCTCAAAGTCTCGGAACGAAGCCGCAGCGAGGATAGCTGGACAAAGCTGGTTGCTGGTTTGCGCTTCGACGGATTCGAAATCATCGAAACGGAGACCGAAGTGCCATCGCGTTTTCGCGGGTCATTTCCACGGACAACGACCGTAAGAACGCTTGCCCGAATGCTTCCGGAGGATGTTCCCGAGCTTGATTTTCGCGAGGCGGAAAGTGAAGTCGTCCAGCTTCTGGATCGGCACGGATTTACAGTGGCTAAGGGACACCTTCAATTGGCGCTTTCAGCCTTTGAGCGCGGAGCGTGGTCGTCGGCAAACGGAGAGCTTCGAAAACTCTACGAGAGCTATCTGGACGAGATTGCTGAAAGGCTTGGCTATCAGGGAAAAGATGACAGCAAAGCCAAGCGGGATTTTCTCGGAACAGTGCAGCCGCCCTTCCTGTTGGAGGACTACAACGAATGGAACTCCAACAATCAGAAACCCCAGTATATTCAGGGGTTGATGAGTAGGATGCACCCGCACGGAGGTCACGCTGGCCTCTCCGAAGAAGAGGACGCAACGTTCCGCCTTCAAATCACGTTGGTAACAGCGAGACTGCTTCTTCGCCGTTTCGACCAAAGAACGCGTTGAAGAGCGGGGGGCGTCGTGGAGATCGTCCCTGTCCAGATCAATTGGGGCAGCTTCGAAAAGCTGTCCTCGGTCCACGATCTCGCCAACTGCCTGATGGGCCAATGGCCCGCGCCAACCGATGGCGACGCCTACACGACCGCCCTGATGGTCTGTGAGGCCACCAGCAATCAATCACCTCGGATCGAAATATAGCCGCCGCATCTTGCAGTCGTGTTGCAACTACTTCCCTTGATTTACAAGGATTTCAACAGAACAGCGGCGAGTCGGTGCGACATGTCGTGCAACAACGACGCATCGGAAAGATTGCGTAGCGATCGGGCCCGATAATGGAGCGGCTAAGAAAAGGGTGTGGTTTTAGGGCTACCAAATCCTGGAACATAGTGAGGGCGCGGTGAAGCGCATCCACTAATTTAACAGCTACCTCGCACACTTCTGCAGAAGACCTGTCGTGATCTCCATCTGAGCGGCGTAGTCCTTCATCGCTGCATACGCTGCCTTTTCCTTGTCGCTGAGCTGCCGCATACTCTCCGCTTCCTTTCCATCAAAATGTGGGATGGCGACCCCGAAGGCAGTATCGGCCCGCTTCATTCCTTCTACGAATGCCTGCAGATCTGGCAAGAAGCTCGCCATCGGCGGAGCTACTACCTGACAAACGCTGGGTTCGGATGCGCGCGCTGAAATGGGGCAAACATCCAGCCAACAAGATAGCAAGAACAAGTTTGCCGGTGCGCATCACGATTTCCTTATTGCTGCGGAGTGTTAGCGGCGCCTTTACAATATTCCCGAGAGTCGTTGTAGTGCAGAGATGATGACGCGCTTCGTTTGCATATTTCTGTTGACGCCCCTCCTCGGTGGCTGCCTCTACAGGTACTATCCCGCTCCTCCGATAAAACATGTACCCGAATATCGTTCGGGCTGCGGCGACTGCAACAGGACATTATGGCCGGAGGAGAAACCATGACCACGCCCGACAGGGCCGTCTTGTGGCTGCCCTTCTGCCTTGTGGGAGGCATGTGTGGTTGGAGCTGGTATTGGTATATCAGGTCAATCATTTTTTACTATAAAAATGGCTTCGATTTTAGCGAAGATTTCGGCCCCAAATTCTCGGAATTCCCAGATGATGATCGCTTTACTGCGAAGCCGAAAGAAAAATTCTTGATAGCTTGGCCCGTTTTCGTAATTGTTAGCACAGCCAACTTGATCCCAATTAACTTAGGTCTGCTAGGTATCCTCAACTGAGGGGCGCTGGGCACAGCACAATCGCTGGCACAGGCCACTATCCCGCCGATCGCCAGGCCAGCGAAGGCGATGAGCCCTGAGATGCCGTAGCCCCAGGTTTTCCTCTTGTTGCGTGCTGCGCAAGTCGATCTCGCCTTGTAAATTGGGACCGAACCGCTTCGCCTCACTGCATCTGCTGAGAGGATCGTCGCCCGCTCACGATCCGTCGCGCACCCAATCCCAGCAACGCCGCCACGACCCACCCACCGATAAAACCGATCGCGCCCCATACAAGACCCGCAAAACTAACCGGCACACCCGGCACAAAATCTCGCCAGGTATTGGCGAAAACCACATCATCCGCATTCCTCAGCAACACAAAAGGTTTGGCGACGGGGGCGGCGGTGCCGAGTTTCAACTGCTGCGCCAGCAGCGTTTCATAACGGGTGATCGTGCTCTGCATGGAGACGCCGCGGTCGCGCAGGAAATCATCCGAAGATTGGGCATAGGCTCTCAACGCCTGCTGGCGGTCAAGTTGGTGCTGGGCAGCTTGGCGGTTGAAGTCCTCGACGATGACACGCAACTCATCGATCGCCCCGCCGATCCGCTGGCGATATTGTTGAGTGAATTCCGGCGCTTGCGAAAAGACCGCGCCGCCGGCTAGTCCAGCGACGATGGCGAAGATCCTTGCAATCGGTCCCATGATCCATGCCTCCGGCTGCTCCCTGCGCTAACGATCCGCAGCCGTAAAGGTTTCTGCCTTCACAATCAGCGGCGCAATGTGATCCAACCTGCGTGCTTCCGACGAGTT
Organism: Rhizobium sp. MHM7A; assembly: GCF_005862215.1. Lineage (NCBI taxonomy): Bacteria > Pseudomonadati > Pseudomonadota > Alphaproteobacteria > Hyphomicrobiales > Rhizobiaceae > Rhizobium > Rhizobium sp. MHM7A. The sequence goes on along the minus strand of NZ_VCHT01000020.1, from coordinate 10,854 downwards.
GATTGCGCGACCAAAAGGGAAGCTGGTCATGAAACAGTTATCCTCGCTTGCGCACTCGCGGCAGCGTCACTAAGCCATGCCGTCCGCGGCGGCCAGCATCACCATCACGACGGCAGCGCCCGTCCATATTGCCGCAATTCCGAACGACCATATTTATGGTCATTGCCCCTACTATCGCTGTCATATGATGTCGCAGCGCTTCTCGCGCGACTGCTTTACCCGGACGCAAAAGTCCACCCTCACGCCCATACGATCGTCAAGGAAAATCTGATCTGCCGGTAGGGTATCCGATTCTCCCAGTCCGGGCTTTTCATCTGATCTCGTCATCAGGAACTTCGCAATGTCAGCCGCGTTTATGGCGAAACGGGAGTATTGATCATGTATATCAGGATGGCTTTTCTTGCGATCGCCTATGTGGCCGTCAGCGCTCTGCTGCTCGCTATCGCCTATCAGCCGCAGGGGCCGATGACCACCGAGAAAACCGATCGGCTGGCCGGCTCATCGTTCCTCGTCGAGCGCTTCGCCGGCTGATCGGCCAAGCGCCGGTGTAACAGCGTGCGACCGCCGGCAAGACGGCGATCGCAAGCAAGGCAAGTTTCGATTATATCAATGCGGCTCGCCCACAGCAGACCCGCTGAGCAGGATTCGGTTCTGCACCGCAGTCACGCCTTCGACTGCCCTGGCGACGGCGGTTGCCCGTTCGATCTCCCCGACAGTACCGACGGTGCCGGTCAACACGACCTGATCTTCCTCCATCGTCACCTCCACATCCGACGCATCGATGCCGCCGGCGACCGCCAATGCGTTGGCGACAGCTGCCTCGAGGGATGCGCGGTTAGCGATCTCCCCTTCCACTTCAGGCGCAAGCCCATGAAATGTCGGCTCTTTGAAAACCATCTTCCGTTCCTCCGTCAAACCTGAGGAAGAAACGCCATCGGCCCCGTTTGGTTTCGTGCCGCTACCACTCCACGCGATAGCGAAGATTGACGCTGCCTGCCTCATCGGACGAAAACGGATTGCTTACCGAGGCGTCGAGGTTGAGGTTCGGCAGGATCGCCTGATTGACCCCCACCGTACTCGAGAAGTCGCCGCTCGCATTGCTGATGCCTGCGCCCGCCGAAAGCGAGGTTCCCGTCCAGGGATGGATCAATTTCAGCGCCTGCGACGCTGTCACCGAAGCCTGCTGAGCGTCGACTGCGTCATACTGGACGCTGATGGACCGGCTTGTTTGCATGTCGAGCGAATCCGACAGTATCCAACTGCGCGAGCGGCTGAGCGTCAGAGCGCCGCTGCCGCGCAGCGTGTCGACGCTGACCCGAGCGCCCTGCTGCGACTGGCCTGCCGGCGTAACAGCTGTTTTGCTGATCTTGCCCCAGAGCATAGCCTGTTCGGAATCGGGCAGCGGCGCGCCGCCGTTTGTCGCGGCCAATGCGACGTCGGCGCCGGCGCTCGTCTCCCATTCCGCCGGCAGACGAAAACCCATCGTCGCCCTGTACGATCGATCCGAAACCTTGGCAGGCGACCAGATCAGCAGGTCGTCCGCCTTTGCGGCCACGGCGAGCGAAGGAAGGATGGCGAAAAGGATGATGGCTATCTTGAATGTCGTCATGCTCTCAGATCGTCTAGATTTGACACCCGCTGCTCGCCGGACGATACCGCACGAAAGCGCTCACAACGGACGCGGATAGGCTGCCGGCCGAGCCATCCATCCGATGTCATCCTCGATTTAATGTCTGGCCGGAAAGGCCGGTGGCAGCTAAGTGCCTGTTTTTCGAATAGACGCCGCAGCGCCTCGAATATCCATGCGGCCATGAGCGCCGCATGGGGATCACGATCCCTTCCGGAATGTTATTAGCATCACATCCCGTCGCCGCTCTGTAAACCCCTTAGGGGTTGAAATCTGCTGCACCGCACACTTGCCGCCCCCTCCAAACCCTAGTAGAGCCTGAGCCTACGAGAGAAATTTTTCGCGAAATTCCATATGATGACCGGCAAAACCGCGCCGCGGCGCCTCAGCATTTTCGGCTCGACTGGGTCGATCGGCCGCAATACCCTCAATGTCGTCGAACATCTCGGCGGGCGCGAGAACTTCGAAATTTCCGTCCTGACGGGCAACGGCAATGTGAAGCTGCTCGCCCGACAGGCCAGAGCCTTCGGCGCACGGCTGGCGGTGACGGCGAATGATCGGCATTATGATGCGCTGAAAAACGAACTTTCCGGCAGCGGCATCACGGTTGCGTCGGGCAAATCCGGCCTTATGGAGGCGGCCGACCGCGAAGCCGACTGGGTGATGGCGGCAATCGTCGGCACCGCCGGTCTCGCACCGACACTGGCTGCCGCACGCCGTGGCGCCGATATCGCCCTTGCCAACAAGGAATGCCTGGTCTCGGCCGGCGATCTCTTCATCAAGGCGATCCAGGAAGGCGGCGGCAGGCTGCTTCCCGTCGACAGCGAACATAATGCGATTTTCCAGGTGCTGGAAGAGAGCCAGCGCCATGCCGTCGAGCGTGTCATCCTGACCGCCTCGGGCGGCCCCTTCCGTACCGCCTCGTTGAAGGAGATGGCCGACGTGACGGTGGAAACCGCGCGCGCCCATCCCAACTGGTCGATGGGCTTGAAGATCTCGATCGACAGTGCCTCAATGTTCAATAAGGCGCTGGAGATGATCGAAGCCCGTCACCTTTTTCGGCTGAAGCCCGAGCAGATCGAGGTGATCTTCCATCCGCAGTCGATCATTCATTCCATGGTCGGTTATGCCGACGGTTCGGTGCTGGCGCAGCTCGGCGCGCCCGATATGCGCACGGCCATCGGTTATGCGCTGTCTTTTCCGCGCCGGCCTAATCTGCCGGTCGAGCGGCTGGATTTCACCAGGCTCGCGAGATTGGATTTCGAGGCGCCCGATGAGGTCCGGTTTCCGGCGCTGCGGCTGGCGCGCCTCGCAATGACGCGAGGCGGCGTTCAGGGCGCGGTTCTGAACGGCGCCAAGGAAGTGGCGCTAGAGGCCTTCATCGAAGGGCGCCTGTCCTTCCTCGCCATGGCCGAGGTGACGGAGAGGGTTATGGACGATCTGGCCGGTCTGCCGCCGGCTGCCGGCATGGATGAGGTCTTTAGCGCCGACAGGCAAGCCCGGCAGCGGGCGGCGGAGCTGATGAAGCTTGATCTCGTTGGATAAGGGCTCGGCCGGCTGCAATCATCGTAGCCGCTTGCCGCCCTCGCCGAACAATCGGCAAGTCGACGGCTCGAACTGCAGGCTGATCTGCTCACCGGCCGCAATGCTGGTCGGCGACCGGTGCTCGACGGTGAGCGACTGGCCATCACCGAGCTGGCAATAGAGATACTGTGTTCCGCCGAGATATTCCGAAAAATCGACCCTTGCCGTCAGGCTACCTGTGAGCTCGGATGCCACCTGCAGGTGCTCCGGCCGCAGGCCGAGCGTCACGGCCGCACCGGCCGGCCTGTCTGCCGGTGGCAGGCCGCTTTCGATGCGCCCGCCGGCGACGTCGACCAGGCCGCCTTCGCCCCATCGGGCGTTCAGGAGATTCATCCTCGGCGAGCCAATAAAGCCCGCGACGAATGTATTGGCGGGATCTTCGTAGATTTCCCGCGGCGTTCCGGCCTGCTCGACGCGGCCGTCGCGCAGCACGACGATCTTGTCGGCGAGCGTCATCGCCTCAGTCTGATCGTGTGTGACATAGATCATCGTGTTGCCGAGCTCGCGGTGAAGTCGGGCGATCTCGATGCGCATGGACACGCGCAATTCAGCATCGAGATTGGAGAGCGGCTCGTCGAACAGGAAGACGTCGGGCTTGCGCACGATCGCCCGGCCGATCGCCACACGCTGGCGCTGGCCGCCGGAAAGCTGCCCTGGCCGCCGGTCGAGCAGGTGGTCGATCTTCAGGATCGCGGAGGCAGCCTTGACGCGCGTCTCGATCTCGGCGGCATTCGTACGCGCCATCTTCAAGCCGAAGGCCAGGTTGTCGCGCACGCTCATATGCGGATAGAGCGCGTAGGACTGGAAGACCATGGCGATGCCGCGCTCGGACGGATCGAGATCGGTGACGAGGCGCCCCTTGATCTCGATCTCGCCGTCGGTGACGTCCTCGAGGCCGGCGATCATGCGAAGCAGCGTCGATTTTCCGCAGCCGGAAGGACCGACGAAGACGACGAATTCGCCTTCCGCGATTGTCAGGTCGATTCCGTGGACCACGGGCAGACTGCCATAGCTTTTCCGCACGTCCTGGAGCACGACGCTCTTGTTACCCATACCGTTCGTCATCCCCAAGCGACCTATTTGCCCGACTGGACCCAGACGAGCATCTCTCCGGGCGCACGATTGTCCCAGAGATGATAGGGCACGAAACGCGCCGTGGCGACCTGCCTTTCGGCCGGCGCCTTGCGATAAAGCGGCGTGCCCCAGCCTGAGGTTTCCTCGCGCTCAACCTTGAGATCGAGGGCGACAGCATCGTTGAGCTCCCTCAGCACGACGGTTTCGGCGGCCGGGAGTTCGCGGGGCAGGACGATGGTGTTGAGATCGTCGCCATTATCCGTTGTTTCGACGCAGTAGACGAGCGGGCCGCGCATCAAGGCGACGCGGCCGGCATCCTGGCGCACTTTCGGATTGGCATATTGCGGCCGAAGCGCCAGCGGCAGGTAAAGGGCGACGCGGTCGCCGTCCGCCCACTCGCGGTCGATCCTCGCATATCCATCGCGAACATCGGCGCCGAGGTCGAGCATCGCCCCGTTGACGCTGAGTGTTGCGCCCTCCGCCCAATCCGGAATGCGTAGCGACAGCGCGAATCGGGCAGGCTTTGCCAACCTGGCAGTGAAGGCGACGGCGCCGTCCCACGGATAATTGGTGGCCTGCTCCAGCTCCACCTCGGCGCCGTTGGCAAGCCTTAGCCGGGCGGTGCTTTCGCCATAGAGATGCACGGCGATCTCGTCATCGGCAACGGCATACATGTATGAGCCGATCGACGTCACCAGGCGGGCGATATTCGGCGGGCAGCATGGGCAATGGTGCCATTTCCAGCGATGGTGCTTGCCCGCGCTTTCGAGCGGATTGTCGTAGAAGAAGGTCTTGCCGTCTGTGGAAAGGCCGGGCAGCGCGCCGTTATAGAGCGCCTGTTCCATGACGTCGGCATAACGCCGGTCCGGCCCGCGCCCGAGCATGCGGCTCGCCCAGAAGACCAGCCCGACTGAGGCGCAGGTCTCCGCATAGGCCGTATCATTGGGCAGGTCGTAATAGTCGGTAAAACCTTCATTGGATGCGGCCGGGCCGATACCGCCGGTGATGTACATCTGCTTGGTTGTCAGATCGTCCCAGAGCGTTTCGAGCGCCGCCGTTAGGCTGTCGTCCTTATATTCGGTGGCGATGTCGGCCATGCCGGAATAGAGATACATCGCGCGCACCGCATGGCCGACGACCTTCGTCTGTTCGCGCACCGGTAGGTGCGCCTGACCATATTCATAGGTCTTCTGATGGAAGTCGGCAGCGCTGCGGCCGTCGCGAGCAGCCTCGGCCGTGAAGAAGTGCGGCTCGGTGCCGCGTTCGTCGATGAAGAATTTCGAGAGGTCGAGATATTTATTCTCGCCGGTCACGCGGGCAAGCTTGACCAATGCCAGTTCGATTTCCTCATGGCCGCAATAGCCGGGGATCTGTCCCTCACCGTGGCCGAAAACCTTGATCATGTAATCGGCGTAACGGCACATGATGTCGAGCAGCTTGCGCTTGCCAGTCGCCTGATAATAGGCGACCGCGGCTTCCATCAGATGGCCGGCGCAATAGAGCTCGTGATGGTCGCGCAGGTTGGTCCAGCGGCGGGATGGCTCGACGCGCTGGAACCAGGCATTCAGATAGCCGTCCTTGTCCTGCATCTTCTCATACATGTCGATGATCTCGTCGGCGCGCGCCTCGAGCTGCGGGTTGGGCCGGCGATAGAGCGAATAGGCGATCGTCTCGATCGACTTGCCGAGGTCGGAATCCCAGAACATCTGCGTCGTCCCTCCCCATGGCTGAATTGGAATGACGATGCCCGGGCTCGGCTGGCTGACGTCGATCGCCTTGAGCATGCCGGCCTCGACGCAGCGGTCGAGCAGGGTCTCGGCGGTGGAATTGCAGACTGCATCCTGCCATTTGCCCCAGAAGCCGCCGAGCTCGACATCGGGAACGGCGACGGGACGAAACTGGCGGTCGTTGCTTGATTTGGTCATGGGCTCTACCTTCTTGGGATCATTTCACCGCGCCGGCCATCAGCCCGCGCATGTAGTAGCGTTGCAGCAGCAGGAAGACGATCAGGCAGGGGATCGTCATGACGACAACGCCAGCCTGGACCGCTCCCCAGTTAATGGCGCCGAGCCGCCCGGCACGAACCGCCGTCATCAGCACCGGCAAAGTGTATTTCTCATTGCTGGAGAGCAGCACGAGCGCGGCGAGAAACTCGTTCCAGGCATTGAGGAAGGCAAAGATCGCCACCGTCGCGACGCCGGGAAGCACCAGCGGCAGCAGAACACGCGCCAAGAGCCTCAGATCGCGCGCGCCGTCGATGCGGGCGGCCTCTTCGATTTCCTTCGGCACGGCGTCGAAGGCGTTGCGCATCATGAAGACGGAGAAAGGCAGCTGCAGCGTCACATAGACAAGCGTCAGCCCGAGCAGCGAATTGTTGAGACCGAGTTTTGCCAGGATGATGAAGAGCGGCGTCAGTATCGACTGGAACGGGATCATCAGCGTGGCGATGATCAGCACGAAGAGCACATTCTTCATCGGGAAGCGGTAACGCGAAAACCCGTAGCCGGCGAGCAGGCTGACGAGAACGGTGAGCACCACCGTGGCGACCGAAACGAATAGCGAATTGATCATGTGCCGCCAAATGCCGGCGCCGAAGGTATCGAGCAGCGCATAGGCATCGAAGCTGACGCCGGATGTCGGCCATGGCGGCAACGGCGGCAGGCTGGATTCGGTGCCCGGCCGGAAGGAGGCGAGAAGCGTGATCACGAAGGGGGCGAGAAAGAAGACCGAGATCGCGATGCCTGTGAGATGATAGGCCGACTTCGTACGGATGGCCTTGCGCGCGCGGCGCTCCCTTGACGTGCTCATGGGCGCTCCTCCCCGACGCGAAGCAGCCAGAGCTGCACGATGCTGATGGCGACCAGGATGGCGAGAAGCGCGATCGAGAGCGCTGCGCCATAGCCGAGGTTGAACGACACGAAGGACTGGTTGAAGATGTAATAGACGACCGAGATCATCTTGTTCTGCGGGCCACCCGCCGTCATGATGTAGAACTGGTCGAAAGCCAGGATCGAGCCGGTGACGGAGACGATCAGCGCCAGCGCGATCGTCTTGCGCATCAGCGGCAGCGTGAGATGCCTGAAACGCTGCCAGCGGCCGGCGCCGTCGATGCGGGCGGCCTCCGTCAGCTCGGACGGAATGGCCTGTAGCCCGGTCAGTAGAATGATCATGGTGAAGCCGGCGATCTTCCAGACGACCATCACCACGACAGTCAGGAAGGCGGTGTCGAAAGTCGCAAGCAGGTTGGGGCTCTTTTCCAGAAGACCGAGCGCTTTCAAGGCCGGGCCGATGAAGCCGCTATCGACATTGGCGAGCCAGACCCAGAGCAGCGAGGCTGTGGCAAGGCCGACGACGACCGGCAGGAAGATGATGGTGCGATAGGTGCTGACGAACTGCCGTTCCTTCTCGACGAAGATTGCCAGCGGGAAGGCAACGGCGAAGATCGCGATGGTGACGATGAGAGTATAATAGGCCGTGAAATTCAGCGCCGCCATGAAGCGGGTGTCGTTGACCATGCGGAAATAGTTGTTGAAGCCGATCCAGCGCGATGCCCCCATCAGCGGCCAGTTGTGAAGGCTCATCCATCCCGTAAGGAGAACCGGCATGACGAAGAAGACGATGACCAGCGCCATGGCCGGCGCGATGTAGAGAGGGCCGCGCCAGTTCGATCTGCGCCGCCGCTTTCGCCGAGGCAATAGGGTATTCGAACCGGGACCGGTCATCGAAACGCTCCGCATCTGTCAATGAAGTTGGCCGGGAAGCTGCCACCGCTCCCCGGCCGCGGCCTTGGGAGAGTTATTGGCCGCTGTCGATGATCGACTGCATTTCCGACTGGGCGCTCGAGAACGCACCGTCGACGTCGTCGCCGAAGATCGCGGCGTTGGTGAACGTCGCCCATGGGCCGTTGGCGCTGTTGATCAGGTCGTTGAACTGAAGCGTATAGGGCGTCTTGGCCACACTGATCGCGTTGAGGCCAATCTGCATGCGTGGATCGAGGCCCTCGAGCACCTTATCGGCGATATCGCCGCGCGTCGGCAGGCTGCCATATTTAGCCATGACCTTCTGGCCGTCTTCCGAATAGATATAGCCGAGGAAGTCCTTTACCGTATCAATCTTCTTCGTGCCCTTGGTGATGACGAAGTTGTCGCCGCCGGCAAAGGAGGACGGCTTGCCGTCGACCCCGGGGATGAGAGTCACGCCGAAATTGATCTCGGGATGCTGGGTCACCAGTGTGCCGATGGCGAAGGCGCCGAGGCTTTGCTGGCCGATCTTGCCATTTGTGAAAGTCAGGAAGTTCGTGCCGTTGTCGCTGGCCGCACCCGCGGGTACAAGGTCCTTCTTGACCATGTTGCGGTAGATGTCGACGGCCTTGCGCATCTGAGGCGTATCGAGCGTCGCCGTCTTGCTGTCGGCCGAGAGAATATCGGCGCCCGCACCCCAGACGAGCGGCGTGAAGGTGAAGATCATGCAGCCGCCGCAGCCGCCGCCGGAGAAATAGAAACCGTATGTGTCTTCACCCAATGCCCTTATCCTCTCCGCATTGGCGGTGATTTCGTCCCAGCTCACCGGCGCCTTTTCCGGGTCGAGACCGGCCTTCTTGTAGAGATCCTTGTTCCAGGCGAAGACCGAGGTCTCGACCGAAAGCGGCAGGCCGTAAATCTTGTCCTCGTATGTGCCGAGGCGGACATGCGATGGCGAAAGCGAGTTGAAATAGGGCAGCGACTTCGCCCAGTCCGTCAGGTCTTCCAACTGCCCGGCGGCGGCAAAGGCAGGGTTATAGATGAGATCCATCGAAAGCGCGTCGGGCGCCTGTCCGCCGGCAATCGCCGTCGCATATTTCTGCACCAGCTCGGAGAACGGCACTTCGGTCATCACGACCTTGTTCTCATGGCTCGAATTATAGGCCTCGACAACCTTCTTGAAGGCGTCGCCGATCCCCGAGCGAACCCACATTTCGACGTTCTCGGCGGCCGATGCAGCCGACACCAGGCACAAGGTAGCGATGCCGGTAGCCGCCAATAGACGCTTGATCATGACATTCCTCCCAATATGGCGCATCTCCTCGCGCCTTTGCTCATTTCCCTGATTTCATTCCTCGGGAGCCTTGCCCCCGCATGACTGCCGGATGATCAGCCGGCAGGGCAATTTCCTCACTCCCGGCTCGACAGGCCGTCCTTCCGCAAGCGCGAGCACCGTCAATCCGGCCTGCCGCCCGAGCTCCTTCAACTCCATATCAACCGTCGTCAGCGGCGGCCGTGTCTGGGCCGCGACAATCTCCCAATTGTCGAAGCCGATCACCGAGACGTCCTGCGGCACCTTGACGCCGCGCTCGCGCAACGCATCCGTGGCACCCCGGGCGATCTGGTCGTTGCCGCAGAAGAGCGCATCCGGTTTTTCTCCGGGTCTCTCCCAAAGCTGCTCCACCGCCTCATGGCCCCAGCTTTCAGACCAGACGCCATAGAGCACCGGCTCGCGGTGGCCGGCCACCTGATGATAGGCGCCGGCCCGCTCCCGCACCGAAAAGAAGTCCTTCGGCCCGGTGATATGCGCAATCCGCCGCCGCCCGATCTTCGCGAGCCACTGGACTGCAAGCCTCGCACCTTGTTCGTCATCCGAACGAAACGTAACGCTGTTCTGCGTCCCCTCCGTGAAGGCGTAGACGACAGGCACGTGCAAATTCGACAGGTCGACAGGCAGACGCCTGTCCAGCCGCTTGCCGGTCGCGATAATGCCGTCCACCTGCTTGTCCAGCATCGCGTCCACATGGATCTGGGCGAGCGCCGGATCGTCCTCAATGGCGCAGAGGAAAACCGAAACGCCGTGATCGACCAGAGCGTCCGAAATGCCGGCCATCACAGGCAGCGTAAAACGGCCGTAAGTATCATTCGTCAGCAGTCCGATGGTGAAGCTGCGTTTGCTGAGAAGACCCCTCGCCAGCGCATTCGGCCGATATCCGATTTCACCGGCAATCCGCTTCACCCGCTCGCGCGTTTCCGCTCCCATACGGCCGGTGTCGTTGAGCGCCTTCGACGCCGTCGAAATGCTCACCCCGGCAGCAGACGCCACCTCGTGGATGGTGATCCTGCCCCTTTTTCCTCCCGATATGTTCAGACCTTCCTCCTTCCGAAGTGGCCTGAGAAAAGCTTTTACCAATCCAACTGTCAAGTGAGAAAAGGTTTTCTCATCCAAATCGAAAAGCCATAATGGAAAGACGATGCTCGGGTGAAAGTAAGTGCAACCGGAACCAATGGGTCTTCGAGACAGAGGGCATGTTCCAATGCACCAGCACCGGATGACACTGTTCAGGCAGTGAGAGGTTTAGGGCGCAAAACAATCCGGCCAGAACCTCCGACGGAGATTCTGGCCGCGATTCGAACCACGCGATGTTAAAAGTTTCAGGCCACGTGCCTAGCCAGCGCGCAGCGCGACCAGAGCGAATGCAGGGCGTCGACGAGATGGGCGATGTCGGCGTCGGAATGCAGCGGCGTCGGCGTGATGCGCAGCCGCTCGGTCTTCTTCGGCACGGTGGGATAGTTGATCGGCTGGACGTAGACGCCGCAATTGTCAAG